>NZ_JBHYKH010000504.1:0-6602 GCF_042741275.1 Streptomyces sp. NPDC058964 | reverse complement strand
GGTTCCGCCTTCGCCCCGGCGCTGGACGTGCCCGGCGGGTCGGGGCCGCTGGAGGAGACGCTGCGCCTGCTGGGCCGGGAGCCGCATCGATGGCCCGCGCGGGCCTGAGGGCCGCGAACCTCAAATGTTGCTCTGAAGCCGCGGGAGACGGGGTTCGGGGCCGGGCGCGCGGGCGATACCCCCCTCACGCGAAGGAGGGGGAAGAACCATGCGGCGACTGGGGACGGGGATCGGCTGGCGGCCGGAGATCGCGGACGCCGTGGAGCGCATGCCGGGCATCGACTGGGTGGAGGTCGTGGCGGAGAACGTGTGCCCCGGCCATCTGCCCGAGTCGCTGCTGCGGCTGAGGGCTCGCGGGGCGACCGTGGTGCCGCACGGTGTATCGCTCGGGCTGGGCGGCGCGGACCGGCCCGACGAGGGGCGGCTGACCGCCCTCGCCGAGCGGGCGGCGGCGCTGGGAGCGCCGCTGGTCACCGAGCACATCGCGTTCGTCCGGGCGGGCGGACCACTGACGGCCTCTCCCCGCCTGGAGGCGGGTCATCTGCTGCCCGTGCCGCGCACCCGGGACGCCCTCGACGTGCTGTGCGAGAACGTGCGCATCGCGCAGGAGGCGCTGCCCGTGCCGCTCGCCGTCGAGAACATCGCCGCGCTGATCTCCTGGCCCGGCGAGGAGATGACCGAGGGACAGTTCCTGTACGAGCTGGCGGACCGGACCGGGGTGCGGTTGCTGATCGACGTGGCGAACCTGCACACGAACCACGTCAACCGGGGCGAGGACCCGGCCAAGGCGCTGGCCGAACTGCCGCTGGAGGCGATCGCTTACGTCCATGTCGCGGGCGGCTTCGAGCGCGACGGCGTCTGGCACGACAGCCACGCCCACCCCGTACCGCGGCCGGTCCTCGACATCCTGACCGACCTCGCCTCGCGGGTCGCGCCGCCCGGGGTGCTGCTGGAGCGGGACGAGAACTTTCCCGGACCCGGCGAGCTGGAACGGGAGCTGGCGGCGATCGGGGCGGCGGTGGAGGAAGGCCGCACCGTGCGTGCCGCGCCCGGCCCGGCGCCGGAGGTCCGCCCCGCGACCCCGGCCGTCCCGGCGGGCGAAGCCCGGGAGCGGCTCGCCCTCGCCCAGACCGCGGTGCTGTCCTCACTGGTCGCCGGGACGCCGGTGCCCGAGGGGTTCGACCGGGTGCGGATGGGCGTGCAGGCGCGGGCGCTCGCCTCGAAGCGGGCGGACGTGGTGGCGAAGGTCGCGCCCGAGCTGCCGGAGATCCTGGGGGACGGATACCGGGTTGCGTTCCTCGACCACGCCCACGCGCACCCGATGACCGGCGGCTACCGGCGTGACGCGCTGGACTTCGCGGGCCGCCTGCTGCTGGAGGAGCGGATCGGGGACGCGAGGGTACGGCGGGAACTGCGGGAGTGGTGGCTGGAACGGTCCGGGCCCGTGCCCCGGTCCCGGCGGCCGGTGGTGCGGGTCGCCCGGGCGGCACGGAGGGTACTGCTGCGCAAGGGGTGAGAGCCGTAACACTCGCGCCCCTTCTAGGGGGTTTTGACACCTTATGCACCCCTGCCCCCACGGCGGTTGGCCCGGACCCCGCAGTAATATGCCAACCCCGCACCCATCCGAACCACACTGGCGTGCGGTGCCGTAAGCAGGAGGCACCATGCGACCACGACCCCCGATCAAGGGCCGAGGCATATTCAGCGGCACCGGGCTCATCATCACGGGCCTGGCGGCGACCGCGGCGGCGCTGCTCTTCCCGATCTTCTCCTACCCCGGCCGGACCGGTGCGACCGACGCCGACACGCTGAGCGCCCAGACCGTGGCGACGCAGTACGGCCCGCTGTCCGAGCCGGACCAGGACTTCGTCACCAAGGTCCGGCTGGCCGGGCTGTGGGAGCTGCCCGCCGGACAGATGGCGGAGGAGAAGGGCACCACCCGGGCCGTACGGACGGCCGGAGAGCACCTCGTCGACGGGCACACCTCGCTGGACGCGCACGTCCGCGCCGTCGCCACCCGGCTCGGCCTGCCCCTGCCCAACGAGCCCAACGACCAGCAGAAGCAGTGGCTCGCCACTCTGCGCGCGGCGCAGGGACAGGACTTCGACCGCGCGTTCGCCAACATCCTGCGGCTGGCCCACGGCCGGGTGTTCTCCGTCGTCGCCCAGGTCAGGGCCGGCACGCAGAACTCGCTCGTGCGCGAGCTCGCGGACGACGCCAACAGCACCGTCCTGGACCACATCAGGGTCCTGGAGGCCACCGGATACGTGGACTTCGCCTCCCTCGCCCGTGACCTGACGGCCACCGGCAGCCCCTCGCCGGGCGTCGCACCCGTGCCGACGGTCGATCCGACCGCGGCGACACCGGTCGGCGCCTCGCCGTCGGCCACCTACCCGCTCCCGCCCGCCGCCTCCAGCCCCCCGCCGTCCAACGGCTCCTGACCGGGCACGAAGCGGAACGTCACGTACCGGCAACGCTCGGTCCGGATGGTGAAAAGGGCATGGCGTTTCCCAGGCCCCTGGCATAGAAACACGTCATGTTCTGGGTCCTTCTCCTGCTCCTGGCCTGGGCCGTCGCAGGCACCGCGTGTACGCGACTGTGCCTGGCCGCCGTGCGTGCGGCGGCCGTCGACGCGGAAGACGCGAGCGCGGGCCGGGGGCACGAGCTGACGCTGTACGAGGCCGCGTTCCTGTCGGGCGGGCCCGCGCGGGTCGCCGATCTCACCATGGTCTCGATGGCACGTCAGCGGCGGCTGCTGCTCGCGCACACCGGCTGGGCGACCGTGGTGGACCCCCGGGGCCGGGACGAGATGGAGCAGTCCGTCATAGGCGCGATAGGACCCGAGGGCCAGTCCCGCATCGAGCCGGTGCGCTCCGCCGCGGCGGGAGCGGATGCGGTGCGCAGCCTCGCCGACGGGCTCGTACGGGCGGGCCTCGCGGTGCCCGACGGGACCCGCACGACCGTCGCCTCCGGGGTCCGCCAGGTCCGGGGGGCCGCGCTGGCCGTGGTCGCCCTGGGCGCGACCGCGCTGCTGATGCCGACCGCGACCGAGATGCCGCGCGACCTGGTCGCCGTCTGGTTCGCGCTGCCCCTCGCCCTGACACTGAGCTGCCTCGCCATCGCCCGGGTCGAGGTGCGCCCCTACTCGCGCTGGGCCTCCCCGGCCGGGCAGCGGCTGCTCGGCACCCTGACCCGGCGCGCGACCGCTGCCGGTGACGACCGCACCTACCTCACCTCCGTCGCCGTACGCGGAATACGCGCGATCGGCGAACCCGAGCTGCGGGCGGCCTTCGCCCACCGTGACCAGCCCTGGCGCGAGTGAGGCAACCCGCCGGGGCGCAAAGGGGGGCATTGACACCGACACCGGCCGGACGGTGCTTGCCTTCGCCAACGACCGAACGAAATATCCCTTTTGTTGCCGCAGTGCCAGTGCTGTCGCGCCCCGAAGGGATACGCCATGCGAGCTGCCGCCCGCTACTCGGCCTACTCGGCCGCCGGTTCCTTGCTCCTGACCACCCTCGCCGCCGCCCCGGCCGGAAGCGCCCCGGGCGTGCCCGACGCCTTGGCCGCGGCCGAGGCGCGCGGCACCGCGATCGCCGCCGCGCGCGCCCGTGAGGAGGGCATCGACTTCGGGAAGTGCACCGACGACCAGGACGTCCCGGACGTCGTGGAGTGCGGCACGGTGAGCGTTCCACTCGACTACGCGCATCCCGACGGCAAGCAGATCACGCTGAGCGTCAGCCGGGTGCTCGCCACCCACAGGGACCCGCGCAACAGCAAGCGCAAGGTGCCCCGCCAGGGCGCCCTGGTCTACAACCCGGGCGGCCCCGGGGCCTCCGGGATGTACTTCCCACTGGTCGGCACGCTGCCCCGGTGGCGGCGGATCGCGGCCGCCTACGACCTGGTCGGCTACGCGCCACGCGGGGTCGCCCCCTCGGCGCCGCTGTCCTGCCAGGACCCCAAGCGCTTCTTCAAGGGGCCCGCCCAGGCGCCGACGCACCCCTCGGAGTCGTACAAGAAGAAGCGCGTCGCCGAGGCGAAGGCGTACGCACGCGGCTGCGCCCAGCGGTCCGGAAGCGGGCTGCGGTACTACAACTCGCTCAACAACGCCCGTGACCTGGACGTCCTGCGCGCCGCGCTGGACGAGCGGAAGCTGACCTTCATGGGCGCGTCGTACGGCACCTACTACGGGGCCGTGTACGCCACGCTGTTCCCCTCGCACGTACGGCGGATGGTGCTGGACTCGGCGGTGAACCCGGACCCGGCGCAGATCTGGTACCGCAGCAACCTGGAACAGTCGGCCGCGTTCGAGAGCCGCTGGACCGACTTCCGCGAGTGGATCGCCCGCTACGACGACGTGTACGGGCTGGGCGACACGGCCGAGAAGGTGCGGCGCAGCTACGACAGCGCGCGAGCGCGGCTGGCCACGGCGCCGGCGGGCGGCGTGGTGGGGCCGGGGCAGCTGCAGGGCGCGTTCCTGACGGCCGGCTACTACGACGGCTTCTGGCCGAGCCGTGCCGCCGCGCTGTCGGCGTATCTGAAGGGCGACCCGGAGCCGCTGGTACGGATCGCCGGGCCGGTCGCCGAGACGGCCACCGCAGCCGAGAACTCCAGCGCCGTCTACACGGCCGTCGAGTGCAACGACGCCCCCTGGCCGACGGACTGGAAGGTCTGGGACCGCGACAACACCCGGCTCGCGCGCGTGGCGCCCTTCGAGACCTGGGACAACGCGTGGGTGAACCTGCCGTGCGCCTACTGGCCCGCGCCCCGGCAGAAGCCGCTGGACGTGCGGACCGGGCCGGGTGAGCTGCCGCCGGTGCTCATCATGGCGGCCGAGCGGGACGCGGCCACGCCGTACGACGGCGCCCTGGAGATGAACCGCCGGCTGGCCGGCTCGGTACTGGTGACCGAGCGGGACGCCGGCACGCACGGCGTCGCGGGCGGCCCGAACGCGTGCGTCAACGCCCACCTGGACGCGTATCTGCTGAGGGGCCGCCTGCCGGCGCGGCACGCGGCGGCCTGCGCCGGACACCCGGAACCGAAGCCGGAGACGCAGGCCGGCCGCTCCTTGAAGCAGTCCGAGAGGGACTCCCTGAAGGGAAAGGCCGACCAGCGCTGACGAGCCCCCGCCCCGGGGCGGGGCCCACGCCCGGCGGAATCAGGCGAGGCCGGCCACCAGCTCCGCGACGTCCTTGCGGCGTCCGGTGAAGAACGGGACCTCCTCGCGGACGTGCATACGGGCCTCGGAGGCGCGCAGGTGGCGCATGAGGTCGACGATGCGGTAGAGCTCGTCGGCCTCGAAGGCCAGGACCCACTCGTAGTCGCCGAGGGAGAACGAGGCGACCGTGTTGGCGCGCACGTCCGGGTAGCCGCGGGCCATCTTGCCGTGGTCGGCGAGCATACGGCGGCGGTCCTCGTCGGGCAGCAGGTACCAGTCGTAGGAGCGCACGAACGGGTAGACGCTGACGTAGTTGCGCGGCGTCTCGTCGGCGAGGAACGCCGGGATGTGCGAGCGGTTGAACTCGGCCGGGCGGTGCAGCGCCATGTTCGACCAGACCGGCTCCAGCGCGCGGCCCAGCTTCGTGCGGCGGAAGAGGTTGTACGCCTCCTGCAGCTGGTCGCTGGTCTCGGCGTGCCACCAGATCATGACGTCGGCGTCGGCGCGCAGGCCGGACACGTCGTAGGTGCCGCGGATGGTCACGTCCTTGGCGGCGAGCTGGTCGAACAGCTCCTGGACCTCCTCCGCGTAGCCCGCGCGGTCCTCGGGCAGCGCGTCCTTCAGCCTGAAGACGGACCACAGCGTGTAGCGGATGACCTCGTTGAGGTCCTTGGCCAGCTTGCCCTTGTTCGGGATCCTGCCGGACTCGGTGGTGGGGGCATCGTCACTCATGGGGCTATTCTCCCGCTCCGCCGTGCAGGCTCTGCACCGGGTTGGCGGTGAGCTCCTGCACACCGCTCAGGTCGCCGGCCAGCTGGTCCACGGCGGCGTAGGCGCTCGCGATGCAGGCCGGGATGCCGACGCCGTCGTACTGCGCGCCGCACACCGCGAGGCCCGGCAGCTTGGCGACCTGCTCACGGATGCGGGCCACGCGTGCGTGGTGGCCGACGGGGTACTGCGGCAGGCCGTCGGTCCAGCGGAAGACATGGGTCCGCAGGGGTGTGGCGTCGAGGCCGGTGGCCGCCTTCAGGTCCCGTCTGGCGACGTCGACGAGATGGGCGTCCTCGCGCTGGAGGATCTCCGTCTCGCCGTACCGCCCGACGGAGGCGCGCAGCACGACCACGTCGGGGTTCTCCTCGGCGCTCCAGCGCCACTTCTGGGAGGAGAACGTGGACGCCTTGATGGAACGGCCGTCGACGGGCGGGACGAGGAAGCCGCTGCCCTCGGGAAGGGAGACGCCGGCACGGCGGTAGAAGAGCGTGACCAGGGCCATCGAGGCGTACTCGACGGCGCGCAGCTCGGCGGCGGCCGCGGGGGACTCGGCGGCGAGCAGACCGGCGGCCGCGGGCGCGGGGCCGGCGACGACCACCCAGTCGGCGTGCCGCACGCGGGCGCCCGCCCGCCCGCGCCCGCCCCCGGCGGCGGCCCCGCGCCCCGCCCGCGC
>NZ_JBHYKH010000503.1:0-6632 GCF_042741275.1 Streptomyces sp. NPDC058964 | reverse complement strand
ACACCCCCCCCCCCCCCTCAAACCCCCCGCAGGCCAAACCCCCCCCGCGCGTCTGTCTAAACTGCTCGCGGCTTGATCAACTCACCACGGTGTTGCTACGACCCCTGGAATCCGCCGGTTCCGGGGCCTTCGTGCGCGTCAGATCTCGTACGCCGCCCTCGGCACCGCCAGTTCCACCGGTCCGTCGAAGACCTCGCGGGCGTCGGCGAGGTTGACCTCGGGGTCGGTCCAGGGCGGGATGTGGGTGAGGACCAGGCGGCGGGCGGCCGCCCGGGCCGCCGTCTCGCCGGCCTCGCGGCCGTTGAGGTGCAGGTCCGGGATGTTCTCCTTGCCGTGCGTGAACGCGGCCTCGCACAGGAACAGGTCGGCGTCCCGGGCCAGCGTGTCCAGCGCCTCGGTGACACCCGTGTCGCCCGAGTACGTCAGCGTCTTGCCCCCGTGCTCGATACGGATGCCGTACGCCTCCACGGGGTGGCGGACCTTCTCGGTGTGCACCGTGAACGGGCCGATCTCGAACGTGGACGGCTTGACCGTGTGGAAATCGAAGACCTCGCTCATGGACGAGGCGGTCGGGGTGTCGGCGTAGGCCGTGGTCAGGCGGTGTTCCGTGCCCTCGGGTCCGTACACGGGGATCGGATCGGCCCGGCCGCCCTCGTGCCGGTAGTAGCGCGCCACGAAGTAGGCCAGCATGTCGATGCAGTGATCGGCGTGCAGATGACTGAGGAAGATCGCGTCGAGGTCGTAGAGACCGCAGTGGCGCTGCAGCTCGCCCAGGGCGCCGTTGCCCATGTCGAGGAGCAGCCGGAAGCCGTCGGCCTCGACGAGGTAGCTCGAACAGGCCGATTCCGCGGACGGAAACGACCCCGAGCAGCCGACGACGGTGAGCTTCATGAAGCAGGAACCTCCGTTGGCGGGAAATCCGGAAGTCCGGTGGGACCGGAAGGAGAGGGAAGGGCGAAAGCGTGCAAGGGGCAGACGGGGGTCGTGCGGTCCGTCGAGCGTAAGGCGCGAAAGAGCCGGTCGCTCCTCCACCAGGGGCCGTTGTGGGCGAACTCACCTGCTCTGTCACCGGTTCGGCTGGACCAGGGGCGCAAGAGGCTTGAGAGAGGGCGCGCAATGGGGATCGCGCGCCGGTAACGTCGTGCGTATGGACACGTCCTGGTGGCTGGCGCTCGCGGCGGTGGTGCTGCTCGCGCTCGTCGCCACGCTCGTCGACGGGTGGGGTCGCGGTCGGCGACCGGACCGGCGCAGGACGCGGCCGCCGGGTCGGCGGGAGGGGCCGCAGGGGCGGGCGGCGCGGCCGCACCCCGGGGACATCTGGTGGGCGAACGTGCCCTTCGAGGACAGGTCGGACGGCAAGGACCGGCCCTGTCTGGTGCTGGCCGTGCGCGGCAACCGCGCGACGGTCGCCAAGATCACCAGCAAGTACCACGACGAGCGTTCCGGGGTCATTCCGCTCCCGCCGGGCTCGGTCGGTGACGCGCACGGCCGCCCGAGTTTCCTGGAGACCGACGAGCTGCGCCAGGTGCCCGTGTGGGAATTCCGGCGCCGGGTGGGCGTGGTCGACCCGGTCCTGTGGGACCAGGTGCGGCATCTGGCCGGCTGAGCCGGGCCTCAGCGCACCCGGACGGTGACCGTCCACCTCTCGATGCCCTGGCAGGACACCTGTCCGGGACTGCTGCTCCGGGCACAGAGCGGACGGGACGAGGTGAGCTTCGCGGTGCCCGTGGCCACCGCGTCGTACGCGGCGACGGCATCACCCGGAAGGATGACGATGCCCGGGTTGGCGGCCTTCAGCACATCGCCGGTGACCACGACCGGCTTCCAGGGGCGCTCCTTGGTGCCGTCCAGGGTCAGGCGGACCTGACCGCCGGTCGTCAGGCAGATGGTGCGGCCGTCGTCGGCGGTGGTGAGCTCGGCGTTGTGCGTGCACTCCGCCTCGGTCGGTGCCGGGGACGACGAGGTGGCCGGGGCCGTGCTCGCGGACGCCGAGGCGCTCGCCGACGCGCTGCGGGAGGGTGACCCCGCGCCGCTGTCCGCCCCCGTGCCCCCGTTCTGCGAGCCGCAGCCCACAAGGAGGAGAGTGACTGCCGCGACGGAGGTGACCGTCGTGCGGTGGAGCGTCGTACGACGCATGGGGGGACCGCCTTTCCGCCGGGACGGGATCCTGCTGCAGGTGTGACGTTCCACCTGCGCGTCCGGATCCGGGAAGGACCCCGGCCGTGCCCGACGGCCGGGGTCCCCCGCTCAGCGGAACGGAATCAGCTGGTCGTGACGGCGGTGTCGTCCACGACGAAGCTGGTCTGCAGCGAGGAGTCCTCCACGCCGCTGAACTTCAGTGTGACCGTCGAGCCCGCGTACGAGGACAGGTCGAGGGTCTTCTGACCGTAGCCGGAGGCGGCGTTGAGGTTCGAGTACGTCGCCAGGGTTGTCGAACCGGCGGTGACCGTCAGCTTGTCGTACTGGGTGCTGCTGGTGGTCTCCGCCGTGTCGACGTGCAGGTAGAAGGTGAAGCTGGCCTTGCAGCCGGACGGGATCGTCACCGACTGGGAGAGCGTGTCGGTGTGCGAGGAGCCGTAGCCGTCGAGCCAGGCCTTGTACGAGCCGGCGTGGGCCGCCTCACCGCTGTCGTTGGTGATGACGCCGCTGCTGGCGGTCCAGGTGGTGTTGCCCGACTCGAAGCCCGGGTTGCCGAGGAGCTGCGAGGAGGTGCAGGTGCCGCCGGAGGAACCGACCGTCCAGGTGAAGGAGGCCGCGCCCGAGGCGCCGGTGGAGTCGGTCGCGGTGACGGTGACCTGGTAGGTCCCCGCGGTGGACGCCGTACCGGAGATCAGGCCGGTCGAGCTGTTGATGGACAGGCCGGCCGGCAGGCCGGAGGCGCTGTAGGTGAGGCTCGCGCCCGCGCTGTCGCTCGCCGATATCTGCAGGCTGACCGAGCCGCCGGTGGTCGTCGACTGGCTGCCCGGGTTGGTGACGGTCACCGTGTTGCCGCTGCTGCTGCCGGCGGTGAAGGCGGTGGTGCCGTTGGGGGTGCCCCAGCCGGTCGGGCCGTCGTAGCCGGTGCGGGCGGTGCAGAAGTACGAGGTGGCGCAGGAGCCGTTGTTGCCGCTGGTCACGTCGTACAGGTTGGCGGTGTGGGAGTAGGGGTACTTCGCCGGGTAGTCGGCGGAGCCCGGGGTGCCCGCGAGGGCGTAGACCCCGGCGATGATCGGGGCGGAGGCGCTGGTGCCGCCGTAGACCGCCCAGCCGGAGCCGCCGTAGGTGTCGTAGACCGCGACGCCGGTGGCCGGGTCGGCGACGGCGGAGACGTCGGCCTCCATGCGCTTGGAGCAGCTGCTGTCGGTCTGCCAGCTCGGCTTGGGGTCGTAGGCGGAGCAGCCGGAGCCGGTGCCCTCGGTGCTGCTGGTCTTCCAGACGGACTCGGTCCAGCCGCGGGAGTTCGACGAGGTGCTCAGCGCGGTGCCGCCGACGGCGGTCACGTACTGGGAGGTCGCCGGGTACTCGGCGCCGTAGCCGGAGTCACCCGCGGAGACGGTGATCGCCACGCCGGGGTGCTTGAAGTACTGGGTGTCCTCGCTGGTCTGGGAGGAGGCTTCGTCGCCGCCCCAGCTGTTGGAGACGAACTTCACGCCGAGCGCGACGGCCTCGTTCTCGGCGATGCCGAGGTCGGTGTCGTTCGCGGAGTCGGCCTCGACCAGGACGATGTTGCAGTTGGGGCAGACCGCGCTGACCATGTCGATGTCCAGCGCCTCTTCACCGGCCCAGCCGGTGTCGTTGGACGGCAGCGAGGTCGTCGAACCGGTCTGACTGACCTGCTTGAAACAGCCGTTGGCCTTGGTGCAGGCGGACAGGCCGTACTGCGAGCGGTAAGTGGCCAGGTCCGACTCGGCGTTGGGGTCGTTGTAGGCGTCGACGACGGCGACGGTCAGGCCGGAGCCACCGGTCGAGGGCAGGTTGTAGGCGCTGTGCAGGTTGGCCGGGCTCAGGCCGGAGGGCGCGGCGGCCACGGCCGCGGCCAGCCGCTGCTTGATGTCGGTGCGGCGCTGGGCGAAGCAGGACGCGTGACCGGGCTTCGCGGTGGCGCACAGGTGCTCGGTCGGCACCCTCTGGCCGGCCTTGCCGGTGGAGTGGAAGGTCTGGCGCTCGGGGGCGGTGAGGGCCTTGGCGTTCTGGGCGGTGCGGGAGGTGTGGGGCGCTGTGGTCGTCCGGGCTCCGGCGGCGGGGGCCGCCATGAGTCCGGCGACGGTGAGGGCGAGGGCCGGGACGGCGGCGGTCAGGAGTCTTCGCAGGCTCCGTCGCCGCTTGTTCGGGCGTGACTCACGCATGGGGTACTGCCTCCATCGGGAGTGGGGATCTCGATTCGGGTGGCAGCCCGTGACGCGCGTAGCGGCGGGTAAAGCGCGGTCATGAGCATGACACTTTGAAACGCCTTGAACGCCCCGCATCAGCCGGGTGAGCGTGGCATGACAGGGGCGCGGGCAGAACCTAGCCCCTGCGAGGGCTGGTCGGGCAGTCCCGAAAGAAGATCTTTGCCGCCCCATAACAAGCGCTTAGCCCCCTCATAGGAGGGGGTTGGCGCGTAGATGATGAGGCCTATGCCCAGAGCTGACCCTGGAGCGTCTCGATGGCCTCCTCCGTCGTGGCGGCCGTGTAGACGCCCGTGGAGAGGTACTTCCAGCCGCCGTCGGCCACGATGAAGACGATGTCGGCGCTCTCCCCCGCCTTGACGGCCTTCTTCCCTACGCCGATCGCCGCGTGCAGGGCGGCGCCGGTCGAGACGCCCGCGAAGATGCCCTCCTGCTGGAGGAGTTCACGGGTGCGGGTGACCGCGTCGGCCGAGCCGACCGAGAAGCGGGTGGTGAGAACGGAGGCGTCGTACAGCTCCGGTACGAAACCCTCGTCGAGGTTGCGCAGGCCGTACACCAGGTCGTCGTAGCGCGGTTCGGCGGCGACGATCTTCACGTCGGGCTTGTGCTCGCGCAGATAGCGGCCGACGCCCATCAGGGTGCCGGTGGTGCCGAGGCCGGCCACGAAGTGCGTGATCGACGGCAGGTCGGCGAGGATCTCCGGGCCCGTGGTCGCGTAGTGGGCGCCCGCGTTGTCCGGATTGCCGTACTGGTAGAGCATCACCCAGTCGGGGTGCTCGGCGGCCAGCTCCTTGGCGACGCGCACGGCGGTGTTGGAGCCGCCCGCGGCCGGACTGGAGATGATCTCGGCGCCCCACATGCCGAGCAGGTCCCGGCGCTCCTGCGAGGTGTTCTCCGGCATCACGCACACCATGCGGTAGCCCTTGAGCTTTGCCGCCATGGCCAGCGAGATGCCGGTATTGCCGGACGTCGGCTCCAGGATCGTGCAGCCCGGGGTCAGTCTGCCGTCCTTCTCCGCCTGTTCGATCATGTGCAGAGCCGGGCGGTCCTTGACCGAGCCGGTCGGGTTGCGGTCCTCCAGCTTGGCCCAGATGCGGACCTCGGGGGACGGCGACAACCGCGGCAGGCGCACCAGAGGGGTGTTGCCCACCGCGGCCAGCGGGGAGTCGTAACGCATCGGTGATCAGCGGCCGATCAGGCCATGCCGCCGGCGACGGCGGGCAGGATCGTCACGGTGTCGCCGTCGGACAGCTTGGTGTTGATGTTGTCGAGGAAGCGGACGTCCTCGTCGTTCAGGTAGACGTTGACGAAGCGGCGCAGCTTGCCTTCGTCGACGATGCGGGCCTGGATGCCAGCGTGCCGGGTCTCGAGGTCGGCGAACAGGTCGGCGAGGGTCTCACCACTGCCCTCCACCGCCTTCTGACCGTCGGTGTACTGGCGGAGGATGGTGGGGATGCGGACCTCGATGGCCATGGTTGCGGGCTCCTGTCGGAA
Source organism: Streptomyces sp. NPDC058964 (assembly GCF_042741275.1). NCBI lineage: Bacteria > Bacillati > Actinomycetota > Actinomycetes > Kitasatosporales > Streptomycetaceae > Streptomyces > Streptomyces sp. NPDC058964. The sequence continues at coordinate 771 of NZ_JBHYKH010000503.1, read as the reverse complement.
GTAGTCAGGGTGGGGCACCCCCTGCTCGGACGAAGCCGAGAGCTCGGGGGAGGGCGGGCGGCCGCGCGGGGAGCGTACTCGTACGCGGTTGAACCAGCCGCGGCTCACGGCCGTACGGCGGCAGGGTTCGGCGTCAACAGATGGCGCTGGCGAGCCTGCACAGGTCGACGTGCAGCCGCGCCACGAGCATCACGCCCGGCGTCTTGTCGCTCACGTCGTGGAGAACCATGCGCTCATCGTATCGATTCCCGGTCCGGATCCCGGAGTGTGATCTCGCATCGTGGATGGATTCTGACCGGACTGCGGGATCAGTGGGCCTCCACGACCTTGACCTCCTCCTCGGTGACCTCGCCGTCCCGGATGCGGAAGGAGCGGAACTGGAACTCGCCGAGGCCGTCGGTGTCGGCCGTCGAGACCAGCACGTAGTGGGCGCCGGGCTCGTTGGCGTAGGAGATGTCGGTGCGGGACGGGTAGGCCTCGGTCGCGGTGTGGGAGTGGTAGATGATCACCGGCTCCTCGTCCCTGTCGTCCAGCTCCCGGTAGAGCTTGAGCAGGTCGCCCGAGTCGAACTCGTAGAAGGTGGGTGACATGGCCGCGTTCAGCATCGGGACGAAGCGCTCGGGGCGGTCCGAACCCGCGGGGCCGGCGACGACACCGCACGCCTCGTCGGGGTGGTCCTTGCGGGCGTGGGCGACGATCTGGTCGTAGAGGGCCCGGGTGATGGTCAGCATGTCGGTCAGGATAAGCAGAGGGCCGGGCCCGAACGCAAGC
>NZ_JBHYKH010000502.1:3865-6660 GCF_042741275.1 Streptomyces sp. NPDC058964 | reverse complement strand
CCGCCCAGCCGGTGGACGACGGCGCCTACGTCACCCCGCTGGTGCGCAAGCTCGCCGCCGAGAACGGCGTCGACCTGGCCACCGTCAAGGGCACCGGCGTCGGCGGCCGTATCCGCAAGCAGGATGTCATCGCCGCCGCCGAGGCCGCGAAGGCCGCCGCGCCGGCTCCGGCCGCCGCTGCCGCCCCGGCCGCCGCCGCGAAGAAGGCCCCCGCCCTGGAGGCCTCCCCGCTGCGCGGCCAGACCGTGAAGATGCCGCGCATCCGCAAGGTCATCGGCGACAACATGGTCAAGGCGCTGCACGAGCAGGCCCAGCTGTCGTCGGTCGTCGAGGTCGACGTCACGCGCCTGATGCGCCTGCGCGCCCAGGCCAAGGACTCCTTCGCCGCGCGCGAGGGCGTCAAGCTCTCCCCGATGCCGTTCTTCGTGAAGGCGGCGGCCCAGGCGCTGAAGGCCCACCCGGTCATCAACGCCAAGATCAACGAGGCCGAGGGCACCATCACCTACTTCGACTCCGAGAACATCGGGATCGCGGTGGACTCCGAGAAGGGCCTGATGACCCCGGTCATCAAGCACGCGGGCGACCTGAACATCGCCGGCATCGCCAAGGCCACGGCGGAGCTCGCCGGCAAGGTCCGCGCCAACAAGATCACGCCCGACGAGCTGTCCGGCGCGACCTTCACCATCTCCAACACGGGTTCGCGCGGCGCGCTCTTCGACACGATCATCGTGCCGCCGGGCCAGGTCGCGATCCTCGGCATCGGTGCCACGGTCAAGCGTCCGGCCGTCATCGAGACCGAGGAGGGCACGGTCATCGGCGTCCGCGACATGACCTACCTGACCCTCTCCTACGACCACCGTCTGGTGGACGGCGCCGACGCGGCCCGTTACCTGACGGCGGTCAAGGCGATCCTGGAGGCGGGCGAGTTCGAGGTCGAGCTCGGGCTGTAGGCCTTCGCAGTTGCCGTACGGTGCCCCGCCCGGAGCCTCTCCGGGCGGGGCACCGCCGTGTCACCCGGGCGTCAGCCGCGCGTCGGACCAGGTGACGAGCGTCTCCACCCACACGTTGGGGACGTAGAGGCGGGGCGCGGGCGTCAGGTCCTCGGTGCGGTACGCCCTCAGGACGTCGTACGTGGCGTCCAGGCAGTCCCGCGAGGTGAGCTCGCCGGTCCCCGGGTCGACGCCGACGAGGAAGCCGCGGCCCTCGACGGTGCGGATCATCGCCCGCGCCGCCCGGACGTCGCTCGTCGAGGAGGACGTACAGCGGTAACGGCTGTACGGGTGGGCGGACCTGCCGCCCGGGACGGGGGTCCCCCCTGCTCGAGCGGAGCCGAGAGCCCGGGGGAGGGCGTCGCGGGACATGTCGCCGAGCATGCGTTCGTACGTCCCCCGCGCGTGCCAGGCTCCGATGTCCCCTCCCGGCGGGGTGTAGAGGCTGTTCGTGGGGTTCTCGACCGCGCCGTACTCCCAGGTGTCCGTGCCGGTGATCCGGAAGCCCCAGCCGACGTGGCCGAGCTTCTGCGCACCGTCCGGCTTGACGAAGACGCAGGCGCCGCCGGGACCGGCGGGCTGCCCCCGCCCGGCCAGGACCGCGGAACTCCCCGCGGCGGAGGCCGCCGTGCTCTCCATCCTCCCTGCCTTGGTGTGTTGTGGCTGCTGCGCCCTCGTGCTCATCGGCCGGCACGCCGTGACTCCCACGACCGCCGCCAGGGCCGCCGCCACGACCGCCCACCCGGTCCGTCCGCCGATCTTCATTCCGTCCCCCAGCCGCGCCGAGGGGCTCCCCTGCCGGAGCCCCCCTGCCGACCGCGACACGGGCCGGGCAGCGCGGGTTCCGCCCGTGGACCGGCGGTGACACGGCGGTGACGACTCCGCGTCCCGCCCGGTACGGGTCTTTACGGAACAAGCGGGCCTGAGAGCGTGTAAGTCTTGTCTCACCTGCATGAAAGCGCCCCCGTGCGCCCCTCCCGGAAGGCGGTCCGGCCTTATTGTCTAAACGTCAAACGCCCCCGGGGGCCTGTGGGCCTCTTCCTAAGGAGCTCTCATGACCGCGCCCGTCGTCCACTCGCTGCGCGAACAGATCCGCGAGCACATCGTGGAGGGAATCGTCAGCGGGCGCTGGAAGCCGGGCGAGCGGATCGTGGAGCGGCGGATCGCGACGGAGCTGGAGGTCAGCCAGACCCCGGTGCGGGAGGCGCTGCGCGAGCTGGAGTCGCTGCGGCTGATCGAGTCGGCGCCCAACAAGGGCGTACGGGTGCGGAACCTGTCCGCGGCCGACCTGGAGGAGAGCTACCCCGTGCGGGCCGGTCTGGAGGCGATCGCGGCGGAGCTTGCGGCCGGGAAGCTGGCGGAGGACTGCTCGGCGCTGGAGCCCCATGTGGCGGCCCTCTACGAGGCCGACCGCAGGGCCGACGGCACGGCCCAGGTGCGGCACACGGTGGGCTTCCACCGCGAACTGGTCCGGGCGGCCGGGAACTCGGTGCTGCTGCACACCTGGGAGGGCCTGGGCATCGAGGTGTTCACGGCCCTGTCGATCCGGTGGCTGGGGACGGTGCAGCAGTCGTACGCGGAGGAGCACGAGGAGCTGGTGGCCGCCTTCCGGCGCCGCGATCCGCGGATCGCGGAGATCGTGAAGGCCCACGTCCTGGGCTGTGCGCCGCGCGCCTGAAAACAGCCGAGCACACCGGCGCTCACCTGCGGAAATCCCTCGTTGAAGCGGGGGCGGGGGGGGGGGGCACACGCCCCCCCGCGCCCCGCGCAGGAGAAACACAAAGATGTGACGCCCACCACCACGGG
>NZ_JBHYKH010000502.1:0-3855 GCF_042741275.1 Streptomyces sp. NPDC058964 | reverse complement strand
GGGGCGCGCGGGCGCGCACCCGCGTCCCGCCCGCCAGCCCCCTGAGCATGAGTGTATGCGCGCCGCGCGGGCCGCGCGGGCAGCCCCCCGCCCCGCCCCCCCCCCCCGACTTTCTCGAAATCAAGAGATTTTCCCCCTCCCCCCTTTGATCGATCATCGATCAGCGAGTTACAGTCGCCGACGGACTTCCACCGAAGTCCACGCCCTGTCCTGCCAAAGACCAAGGGCACCCCCGAACCCTTACCGATGAGGGAACCCCCTTCGACTGAGGAAGGCGGCGACATGACCGACCCCTACGCGATCCAGCCGAGCGCGCTCGACCAGCTCCCGGACCGGGACCCTGAGGAGACCGCCGAATGGCAGGCCTCCCTGGACGCCGTGGCCAGGGAAGCCGGGCCGCACCGTGCCGCGTACCTGATGCGCCGCACGCTGGAGCGCGCGGAGGCGGGCGGCGTCGCGCTGCCGAAGCTCCTAGAGACCGACTACGTCAACACCATCCCGACCGCCGCCGAGCCGTCCGTGCCCGGTGACGAGGAGATGGAGCGCAGGATCACCGCGTGGAACCGCTGGAACGCGGCGGCGATGGTGACCCGCGGCAGCAAGTACGGCGTCGGCGGCCACATCGCCACCTTCGCCTCGGCGGCCTGGCTGTACGAGACCGGCTTCAACCACTTCTTCAAGGGCAAGGAGGCCGACGGCTCGGGCGACCAGCTCTACATCCAGGGCCACGCCTCCCCCGGCATCTACGCCCGCGCCTTCCTCGACGGCCGTCTCGACGAGCACCACCTGGACAACTTCCGCCAGGAGGCCGGCGGCAACGGCCTGCCGTCGTACCCGCACCCGCGCCGTCTGCCCTGGCTGTGGGAGTTCCCCACGGTCTCCATGGGCCTCGGCCCGCTCTCGGCGATCTACCAGGCGCGGTTCAACCGCTACCTCACCAACCGCGGCATCAAGGACGTCTCCGCGTCCCACGTCTGGGCCTTCCTCGGCGACGGCGAGATGGACGAGCCCGAGTCGACGGCGGCCCTCGCGCTCGCCGCCCGTGAGGAGCTGGACAACCTCACCTTCGTCATCAACTGCAACCTGCAGCGCCTCGACGGACCGGTCCGCGCCAACTTCAAGATCGTGCAGGAGCTGGAGGCCCAGTTCCGGGGCGCCGGCTGGAACGTCGTCAAGACGCTGTGGGGCACGGCGTGGGACGAGCTGTTCGCGCTCGACACCACCGGCGCGCTCGTACGCCGGCTGCGCCAGGTGCCGGACGCCCAGGTCCAGACGTACCAGACCCGCGACGCCGCCTACATCCGCCAGGACTTCTTCGGCGCCGACCCGGCGCTCGTGGAGATGGCGAAGCTGCTGAGCGACGACAAGATCCTCGAGTGCTTCCACCTCTCCCGCGGTGGTCACGAGGCGCGCAAGGTGTACGCCGCCTACAAGGCCGCCGTGGAGCACAAGGGCGCGCCGACCGTGATCCTGGCCCAGACGGTCAAGGGACACACCCTCGGTCAGGGCTTCGCCTCGAAGAACGCCAACCACCAGATGAAGAAGCTGACGGTGGACGAGTTCAAGGCGATGCGCGACCTGCTGGAGCTGCCGATCGCCGACAGCGCCTTCGACGACGGCCGGGTGCCCTACGGTCACCCCGGCGCCGACGCACCCGAGGTCCGCTACCTCCAGGAGCGCCGCGCGGCCCTCGGCGGCCCGGCCCCGGCCCGCCGCGTGCACCCGCTCGCGCCGCTGCCGGCCCCGGCCGAGAAGGCGTTCGCCTCCTTCGACAAGGGTTCCGGCTCCCAGAACGTGGCCACCACCATGGCCTTCGTCCGCCTGATCAAGGACCTGGTCCGCGACAAGGAGACCGGGAAGCGCTGGGTGCCGATCGTCCCCGACGAGGCGCGCACCTTCGGTATGGAGTCGCTCTTCCCGTCGCTGGGCATCTACTCGCCCAAGGGCCAGACGTACGAGCCGGTCGACCGAGACCAGCTGATGTACTACAAGGAAGCCAAGAACGGCCAGATCCTCAACGAGGGCATCACCGAGGCCGGCTCCATGGCCGACTTCATCGCCGCTTCGACGTCGTACGCGACGCACGGCGAGGCGATGATCCCCTTCTACATCTTCTACTCGATGTTCGGCTGGCAGCGCACGGCCGACCAGATGTGGCAGCTCGGCGACCAGCTCGGCCGCGGCTTCCTGGTCGGCGCGACGGCGGGCCGTACGACGCTGACGGGCGAGGGCCTCCAGCACGCCGACGGCCACTCGCCGGTGATCGCGGCGACGAACCCCGCCGCCCTCAGCTACGACCCGGCGTTCGCGTACGAGATCGCGGTCATCGTGAAGGACGGTCTTCGCCGCATGTACGGCGAGGCGGCCCCGGGCGAGGACCCGAACGTCTTCTACTACCTGACGGTCTACAACGAGCCGCTGCCGCAGCCCGCCAAGCCGTCCGGCCTCGGTGTCGACGAGGGCATCGTCAAGGGCCTGTACCGCTACAACACGGCGGAATCGGCGGGCCTGTCCCCCGTGGCCAACGCCCCCCGCATCCAGCTGCTGGGCTCCGGCACGGCGATCCACTGGGCCCTGGAGGCGCAGAAGCTGCTCGCCGGGGACTGGGGCGTGGCCGCCGACGTGTGGTCCGCGACGTCCTGGACCGAGCTGCGCCGCGACGCGCTGGAGGCGGACGCCGCCCTGCTGCGCGGCGAGGAGCGCGTGCCGTACCTCCGGCAGGCCCTGCACGGCGCCGAGGGCCCGGTCCTCGCGGTCTCCGACTACATGCGCCAGGTCCCGGACCAGATCGCGCAGTGGGTGGAGCAGGACTACTCCTCGCTGGGCGCCGACGGCTTCGGCCTGTCGGACACCCGTGAGGCGGCCCGCCGTCACTTCGGCGTCGACGCCCGGTCCATCGTCGTGGCGGCCCTGGCCCAGCTTGCGAAGCGGGGCGAGGTCAAGGCGGCCGCGGTGAAGGAAGCACGGGAGAAGTACGGCCTGTAAGGCCTGCGGTTGTCCGAGGGGGCACGGCGTCTGCCGTGCCCCCTCGCTGTCGGTGGGGCCCGGCATCATGGCCGTATGCGCGCTGCCCGGCTGATCAAGATGGTGCTCCTCCTTCAGTCCCGGACCTCGATGACCGCCGCCGAGCTGGCGCGGGAACTGGAGGTGTCGGAGCGGACGGTGACACGGGACGCGCAGGCCCTGTCGGAGGCGGGCGTGCCGGTGTACGCGGACCGGGGGCGGGCTGGCGGGTACCGGCTGATCGGGGGGTACCGCACCCGGCTGACCGGGCTCGCCCGGAGCGAGGCGGAGGCGCTGTTCCTGAGCGGGGTGCCGGGGGCGCTGCGGGAGATGGGGCTCGAGGACGCCGCCTCGGCGGCCCGGCTGAAGGTGTCGGCGGCTCTGCTGCCCTCCCTGAGCGATGCCTCCCGTACCGCGGCACAGCGGTTCCATCTGGACGCGCCCGCCTGGTTCCGGGACCCGGAGACACCGGAGCTGCTGCCCGCGTTCGCCGAGGCGGTGTGGGACGACCGGTGCGTCACGGCCCGCTACCGGCACGGCGGGGCCGAGGTGGAGCGGACGCTGGAGCCGTACGGGCTCGTGCTGAAGGCGGGCGTCTGGTACCTGTGCGCGCGTGTGCCGGACACGGGTGGCCACCGGACCTACCGGCTCGACCGGTTCACCGCCGTGGGGGGGGGGCGGCGCCCGGGGCGGCGCGGGGCGCGCGGGGCGGCCCCCCCGCCGGGCGGGGGGGGCGGGGCGAACCCGCGGGGGGGCGGCCCGCGGGCGGGGGGGCCCGGGGGGCGGGCGGGGGTGGCCGCCCCCCCGACCGGGGCCACGGGCTCCGGGATCGAGCGGGACAAGGTGCAGCGC
>NZ_JBHYKH010000501.1:0-6660 GCF_042741275.1 Streptomyces sp. NPDC058964 | reverse complement strand
GCGGCGCGGCCCCGCCCCGCCTCCCCCCGCCCCCCCCCCCTGCCCTCGCCTGCCCCGCGCCGCGCGCCCCGCTGCCGTCCGTCGTCACGGGGCGCGCCGGCGGCCGCTCACGCGCCGGCGCGGTGCCCGAGGAGGCGGGGTGTCCCGGTGCCGACCTGAAAGGGAGGCGTCGGCGCGGGTCGTTCAGGGGCGGGGCGTCACTCGATGACGAGGTCGACCTCGATGTTGCCGCGGGTGGCGTTGGAGTAGGGGCAGACCTGGTGGGCGGTCTCGACCAGCTTGCGGCCGGCGGCCTCGTCCACCGTGTCGGGCAGTTCCACGCGCAGCGTGACCTTCAGGCCGAAGCCCTCGCCCTGCTTGCCGATGCCGACCTCGGCGGTCACCGCGGCGTTGCTGACGTCCACCTTCGCCTGGCGGCCGACGAGACCGAGGGCGCTGCCGAAGCAGGCCGCATAGCCTGCGGCGAAGAGCTGCTCCGGGTTGGTGCCCTCGCCGTTGCCGCCCAGCTCCACCGGCGGGGCCAGCTTGAGGTCGATCCTGCCGTCGGAGGAGACGGCACGGCCCTCACGACCGTGGGTGGCGGTGGCGACAGCGGTGTAGAGCGCGTCCATGGAAGACCATCCCTTTCGAAAACAACGTCTCGTTCCGGCGGTCCCGGTCCGGGCCGCCCTCACGACCACAAGTAGAGCACACAATTTAGTTGTACACAACTGAATGGCCGCCAACGCTACCCTGGAGTCATGACAGCCACCCAGCCCTCCGGCCCCGAGGCGGACTGGCTCCGCCTGGACCGCCAGATCTGCTTCTCCCTGCACGCCGCGTCCCGCGCCTTCAACGGCGTCTACCGCGTGATCCTCAAGGACCTCGGGCTCACCTACCCCCAGTACCTGGTGATGCTGGTGCTGTGGGAGCACGGCGACCTGCCGGTCAAGAAGCTCGGCGAACATCTGCGGCTGGACTCCGGCACGCTGTCACCGCTGCTCAAGCGCCTCGAGGGGGCCGGTCTGGTGCGGCGGGAGCGCAGCGCGCGCGACGAGCGGTCGGTCGAGGTGCGGCTGACCGGGGAGGGGACCGCGCTGCGCGAGCGGGCGCTTCAGGTGCCGGGCCGCATCGTCGCCGCGACCGGCTTCGAGCTCGACGACATCCGCGAACTGCGCGAGCGCCTCGACGAACTCACCACCGCCCTGGACGCGGCGGCGCTGGAGGGCGCGCCAGGCTGCCGGTAGCGAGGGTGCGGCGGACGTAGAGCCGGATGACCACCCGGTTCCGCACCGTCTGCGTGACGGGCGCGAACCGCTCGTTCAGGACGTCGAGCTTGAGCCGTTCGGTGGGACTGCGCGGGCGGGCCGCCGCGTCCACCATGTACCGCTCGGCGACCACCCACACCCGGTCGAGCCCGGCCAGCCGGCGCCGCAGTGCGTCCGGGCCCACCTCGGTGCCGTACAGCGTCCCCGACCGGGGCGCCCCCACCGCCAGTGCCACGTCCCGCGTCCCCCGGAACCCCGCCGGGTAGGCGAGGGCCGTGCTGCGCGCGTGCAGGGGCAGGAACAGCACCGGGTCCCCCGGCCGCAGCGCGTGCGCGGCGGCCCTGGATACGGCGGCCAGGTCGTCGGGTCGGTGCTCCGGCAGACGGTCCGCGCGCAGGAGGGGGAGCTGATGGACGAAGGCGAGGACGACCGCGAGGACGCCGGTGAGGGTCAGGAGGGGGAAACGGGTCCGCGGCCGGCCCACCGCCCGGGCCACCCGATCGGCTCCGGCCGCCACCAGCAGCGGCGCCCCGCCGAGCGCGTAGAGGACGTACCGGTCGACGTACAGCGGCGAGAACTGCGAGGCGAGCATCAGCACCACCGGCGGTACCACCGCCAACGGCAGCGCGACCGCGGCGCACGTCACCTCCCCGCGCCGCCCGACCAGCCGGGTAAGCCCCACCGCGGCGAAGGCCAGGCACGTCCAGTACACCTCGGACGTCGGCCCCGCGAACGTACGCAGCAGTCCCTGCGCGTTCTCCATCGTCGGCTCCGCCAGCCACGCCAGCTGCGCCGACTGGGCGTGCGAGACGGCCACCATGGGGAGCAGCGTCACCAGGACGGCGCCCGCCGCGCAGCCCCACCGCCGCCACACCCGTGCGCGCACCCGTGCGAGCGCCAGCGTGACGGTGTGCGCGAGGAGCAGCAGGACCGCGAGTTCGTGCAGCCAGCAGGTGACGCCGAGGACCGTGCCGTACGCCCACCAGGACCGGCCGCCCCCGCCCCGCCCCGAGCCGGGAGCGCCCCCGTCCACGGCCCGGACGAGCAGCAGCGTCGCCGCCGTCGCGCCGGCCGCGACCAGGGCGTAGGAGCGGCCTTCCTGCGCGTAGTGACCGGCCATGGGCGTGACCGCGTACAGCAGCCCGGCCCACAGACCGACGCGGGGCCGGACCAGCCGGGTGCCGAGGGCCGCGACCAGGCCCGCGGTCGCCGCCGCGCCGCACACGGAGGGAAGCCGGAGGAGGACCTCGCCCGGATGGAGGGCGAGGACCGCGTGCATGAGCAGGTAGTACAGGCCGTGCACCGCGTCCACTCCGTGCAGCAGCCGCCAGATCTGCGGCACCGTGCGCCGGGCGACCTGGTAGCTGACGGCCTCGTCGCGCCACATGCCGCCGCGGTCGATCCCCCACAGTCCGAGCACGAGCATCACGGCCACCGGGACGGCCACGGCCAGGGTCCCGGCGCGGCGGGTACGGCTCGACGAGAGGCTCGACGGCAGCTCCGACGGCTGGTTCAACGGCGGTTCCAACGGCGGTTCCAACGCCGGGTTCAACGGCGGTCTCAGCTGGGGCCCCATGTTCACCACGGCCCGATCTTTTGCGATTAGCCAACCTTTGCCGGGTAATGACGGCGTATCAGCACTATTACACCATCCGCGCGGCTTACGCTCCGGTGTGATGAACCGCCGTCAGTTCTCCCTGGTGTCCCTCGCCGCCGCCTGGCTCGTCACCCGTGCCCTGATGCTGTGGCTGCTCGCCCACGACACCGAGCCCCTGCTGGGCCGGGGCGCGGTGGCGCGCGAGGTGTGGCGACTCTACTTCCACTGGTACGGCGTCCTGTCCCACGGCGCCTTCCCGGCCAACGACACGCTGTGGCAGTACCCACCGGGCGCGGGCGCGGTGCTGGCGTCGCCCGGCCTGCTGCCCGGACTGACGTACTTCCAGGCGTTCGTGGCGCTCACGCTGACCACCGACGCGCTGGTCACCGCGGCTCTGGCCCGCGCGGGCACACGGCCCGGACGCAGCCTGCTCGGCGCCGCCCTGTGGACCGGCGGCCTGCCGCTGCTGCTGCACATCCCGCTCGCCCGGTACGACGTTCAGGTCACCGCCCTCGCGGTCATCTCCCTGTTGACGCTGAACCGTTCCACGCGCGCGGGCGGGGCGTTCGCGGCACTGGGCGCCCTGGTGAAGGTGTGGCCCGCGCTGGTGCTGCTGGGCACTCCGCGAGGGCGGACGACGCGGTCCGCCTGGACGTGGGCCGGTGCGACCGGGGTCCTCTCCCTGGGGCTCTTCGCGGCATCGTTCAACAACCCCCTGGCCTTTCTGCGGCAGCAGGGCGGCCGTGGCGTCCAGATCGAGTCCCTGGGCGGTACGGCGCTCAGTCTGGCGCGGCACGCCGGCTGGCCGGGAAGGGTCCGCTACCAGTACGGCGCGATGGAGCTCGTCGGTCCGTACGTCTCCGCCGTCGCGACCGTCTCCCTCGCGCTGACGGCGTCCGCCTTCGCGCTCCTGCTCCTGTGGCGCGTGCGGGCCCGGCGCTGGACCGGGGCGACCCCGTTCGACACGGCGCTGTGCGCCGTTCTGCTGTTCACGGTCACCAGCCGGGTCATCAGCCCCCAGTACATGATCTGGCTGGTCGGCCTGGCCGCCGTCTGCCTGACCTCGCGGCACACCGTCCAGCGGCCGGTCGCCGCCCTGGTGCTGGCGGCCACCTCGGTGAGCGCCGTGGCGTACCCCGCGCTGTACGGCGAGGTGGTGGGCTGCACCTGGACCGGCTGTCTGCTGATGCTCGTCCGCAACGGTCTGCTGGCCACCGCCGCCGTGCTGTCCCTCGCCCGGCTGTGGCGCTCCACCCGGCCGGCGTCCGGGAGGAGCACTCCCGTGAGTGAACCCCGGCCGGACTCCGTCCGTCTTCCGCATCGAGCGCTCACCGCCTCCTGACGGGAGCTCACGGACATCTCCAGGATCCCGGTCGCCCCCGCCCCGGCCCCCGCCGCCCAGGTGGGCGTCGTCGTCATCGGCTACAACGACTCCGCCCATGTGGGGGAAGCGGTGCGCTCGGCGCTCGCACAGGGGCCCGCGGTCCGGGAGGTCGTCGCCGTGGACGACTGTTCGACGGACGGCAGCGCCGGGCTGCTCGCGGGTCTGGCCGCCGGGGAACCGCGGCTGAAGGTGGTGGTCCGCGGGGTCAACAGCGGCGGCTGCGGGACTCCGCGCAACACCGGCCTCGACGCGGTGACGGCGCCGTACGTGATGTTCCTGGACAGCGACGACACGCTGCCGCCGGGCGCGGTGGACGCACTGCTCACGGCGGTGACCGGGGCGCGCGCAGAACTGGCCGGCGGGCTGTGCGTGCGCCGTGAGCTCCCCTCGGGGCACGAGCTCCCGTGGCAGCCGGCCCTGTACTCGGCGCCCGCCGTGGTCACCCGCCCCTCGCAGCGCCCCCGCCTGGTCCGCGACACCCTGTGCGTCAACAAGCTCTACCGCACGGACTTCCTGCGCCGGCACGGCATTCGCTTCCCCGAAGGCCGGTTCCTCTACGAGGACTTCGTCTTCTCCGCCCGCGTTCTGGCCGCGGGACCGCGCATCGCGCTGGTGCCGGACCCGGTGTACGTCTGGAACGTGCGCCGCGCCTCCGGCCGGCTCTCGCTGTCCCTGGACCGGGCCGCCATCGACAACTGGCGGGCGCGTACGGAGGCGTGCGAGCTGGCATACGACGTCCTGCTGGGCGCCGGGCAGAAGGAGCTGGCGCGGGCGGCGCGCGCCAAGTTCCTCGACCACGAACTGCGCATGTACACACGCGAACTGGAACTGCGCGACACGGCCTACCGGCGCGCGTGGTGGGAGCACACCCGGACGTACCTCGAACGGTTCGACGCGGGCGACCGGGAGCCCGACCCGGCCTCGCCCGGCCGGCTGCTCGCCCGCGTCCTCCTGGCGTCCCCCGAACCGCGCGATCTCCCCCGCCTCAGGGAACTGGCAGCGCGCCCGGCCCGGCTGCGCCCTCCGTACGCCCGCACCGCCGACGGCACGCCCGTCTGGTCGCGGGACCTCCCCGAGGTCACCCTGACTTCCCTGCTGACCCGCCCCGTCCGTCTGCTCCCGCTCGCCGTCGACGCGGAGCTGCGCCCACGCGCGCGTGCCACCCGGCTGCGGCTGCGCCTGCACGAGCTGTACGGGCGGGTGGCCCAGGCGGGACCGGAGACCGTGGAGGCGGAGTGGCGCCGCCGGGAGGACGGCCGCACGTCCGCCCGCCACACCTGCGAGCTCACCCCCTCCGCCGACGGCACCTGGTCGGCACAGGCGCCCCTCGATCTCGACGCCCTCGGCGCGGGCACCTGGGACCTGTACCTGCGTCTGCGCTTCGCCCACGGCGCGTACCGCGACGCCACGGCGCACGCGCTCGCGGGCGCCGGTCTGCTGCGCCGCCGCGCCGTACCGAGCACCCGGCACGGCGTACTGCTCGTGCAGCCCTACGCCACCCACTCCGGGGCGCTGGCACTGCGCGTGGCGGCCGGGGCACGGGGAGTCATGACCGTGGCCCGCGGACGGCTGCGGCGCCTGCTTCACTGAAGTCCGATCGGGCCAACTGACGAGGGGACGGCCGCACATGACCTGGCTGATCACCGGCGGCGCCGGCTACATCGGGGCACACGTCGTACGGGCGATGACCGAGGCGGGAGAGGAGACGGTGGTGTACGACGACCTGTCCACCGGCCTCGCCGAGCGCGTGCCGGACGGGGTCCCCCTGGTGGTGGGTTCGACGCTGGACGGCGAGCGGGTGGCACGCGCCCTCGCCGAGCACGCCGTCACCGGTGTCGTCCATCTGGCGGCGAAGAAGCAGGTGGGCGAGTCCGTGGACCGCCCGCTGTTCTACTACCGGCAGAACGTGGAGGGCCTGCGTGTCCTTCTGGAGGCGGTGACGGCGGCGGAGGTGCTGGCCTTCGTGTTCTCGTCCTCCGCGGCCGTGTACGGCATGCCGGACGTCGGCCTGGTGACGGAGGAGACGCCGTGCGTGCCCCTGTCGCCGTACGGGGAGACCAAGCTGGCGGGTGAGTGGCTGGTCCGCGCGACCGGCCGGGCGGCCGGGCTGTCCACGGCCTCGCTGCGGTACTTCAACGTGGCCGGCGCGGCGACCCCGGAACTGGCCGACGCGGGCGTCTTCAACCTCGTCCCCATGGTCTTCGAGAAGCTCACGCAGAACGCGCCCCCGCGCATCTTCGGCGACGACTACCCCACCCCGGACGGCACCTGCGTGCGGGACTACATCCACGTGGTGGACCTGGCCGAGGCCCATGTGGCCGGGGCCCCGGCCCAGGGGGGCTCCCCGGGCCGCCTCCAGTAGCTCCACAACGGGGGCGGGGTGGGGGGGTGGGTGCGCGAGATGGTCGTGCACATGATCGCGGTGACGCTCG
>NZ_JBHYKH010000500.1:0-6689 GCF_042741275.1 Streptomyces sp. NPDC058964 | reverse complement strand
TCGCGATGCGGAGCTGGTTGCGGCCGAGCTTGCGGTACGGCTCGGTGTCCACGATGCCGTTGGCGCGCAGCACCTTGGCGATCGCGGCCGCGTCATGCCCTCCAGCCACTTCCTCCATTCCGGGGCGCGCACCGCGGGCCCGGCCGTCAACGACTGCCCCGCCCAGGAGGCGACGGGCCGGATTCCGTGCAGCGCGTTCACCACCCACACCTCACGGCCGTCCAGTTCCGCGAGGGTCCGTTCGCGGTGGGCGACCCGGACGCCCGCCTGCCGCGCCCGCTCCTGGACGAGTCCGACGGTGACGCCGGCCAGGACGGGCAGCTGCGGTGGCGGCAGACACAGGACGTCGTCCTCCCACCACACCAGACTCGCGGTCGCGGTCTCCAGCACCAGCCCGGTGGGGGTGACCAGCACGGCCTCGTCCGCACCGTGCGCGGCGGCCCGGTCGCGCAACCGGGCCAGCACGGCGAGGTCGGGACCCTTGCGGCGCGGGATGGTGCGGGGATCGGTCTGGCCCGTCGCCCAGACCCTCACCTCCGTCCCGAGCGACGGAGCGCGCCGCAGAAGCAGCCGCAACCGGCGGGCGTCCTGGGAGAGTTCCACTCGTGGGAACCATTCACCGGAGCGGGGCAGCGCCGCCGTCACGTCCTGCCAGAACTCGACGAGCCGGCGCAGAGGCGGTCCGTCGCAGTTCCCGCAGGCACGCAGGAAGCGTTCGCGGTGGCGCTCGTGACCGCGCATGTGTCCGTCGCGCAGCAGCCAGGAGTCGGCGGCGAGCAGTCGCCCCCCGGCCGTCGGACCGGGCCTGAGTCCGCCGGCCGGGTCCCAGGTCAACAGGCCTTCGGCGATGGTCGGTTGTGTCATCCGTACGCCTTCCTCGGGGTGTCCGTCCGACGACTGCCGGCGCGCCGTGGCACCGGTCACCACGCTCCCTGGCGGACGAGGTGGCGGCGGAGCTTTCCGGTGGGGGTGCGGGGCAGTGAGGGGACGAAGCTGACGCTGTGGGGGACCTTGGAGGCGGTGAGCCGGTCACGGGCCAGACAGATGAGCTCGGCCTCCAGTCCGACGGGGATCGGCGTGACCGGGACGACGAACGCCCGCAGTCTGCCGACGCCCCGCAGGTCGGTGACGGCGGCGACGGCGGCCTCCCGGACCGCCGGATGTGTGCGCAGCAGCCCCTCCACCTCCAGTGGCGAGACCGTGAGGCCGCCGACCGTCTCCATGTCGTCGGCGCGGCCCAGGTGCCGGAAGGTCCCGTCGGGTTCGCGGCGGGCCCGGTCGCGGGTGGCCAGCCAGCCGCCGCAAAGGGTGCGCTCGGACTCCTGCGGCCGGTTGAGGTAACCGGGCGTCACCGTCGGTCCGCGGACCCACAGTTCGCCCTCCTCGCCGTCGGGTACGGGACGGCCCGAGCGGTCACGCAGCTCGACCTCGAAGCCGGGGACGGGCCTGCCGACCGTGCCGGGGTGGTTGTGCGGGAAGCTGTTGGCGCAGAAGGCGTACCCGGCCTCGGTCGAGCCGATCTGCTCCAGGACGGGCGCGCCCAACAGTTCGGTGATCCGGCGGCCGAGATCGGCGGGCATGCCCTCGACCGCCGAGATCGCGGCCCTGACGGACGCGAAGCACGCCTCGTGCCCGTCGGCCCGCTCCGCCAGCAGGGCCGCGTAGGCGGAGGGCACGGAGTAGAGCAGGGTCACCCGGTGCCGTACGACGAGGTCGTCGACGGCGGCAGGGGTCGGGCGGCGGCCGGCCAGGACGGCGGAGGAGCCGGAGAAGAGGGGGAAGACGAAGGTGTTTGCGAAGCCGTAGGCGAAGAACAGCCTGGAGACCGAGAGGGCCACGTCGTCCGGGGCGACGCGCAGCAGCCGTCTGCCGACGAGGTCGTGGTACGTGCGCGGATCGCCGTGGCGGTGCACGACTCCCTTGGGCCGGCCGGTCGTTCCGGAGGTGTACTGGATGTACAGGGGGTCGTGGGCGTCGACCTGGTGGGCGCCGGTCATGGGCTGGGCGGCCCGGGTGAGCCCGGCCAGCCGGTCGGCGCCGAGGCGGCCGCGGCGCCGGAAGCGGTCGTCGAGGCCCGGACCGGTCACGCACAGCCCGGCCTCGGTGTCGTCGGCCATGAACTCCAGCTCCGGTGGCGTGAGTTCGGGGTTGACCGGGACGGCCACGGCGCCGAGGCGGGCGGTGGCGAGGAAGGCCGTGACCCAGGCGATGGAATCGGGCAGCGCGAGCAGCACCCGGTCGCCGGGGCCGACTCCCCGTCCGGCCAGCACGGTCGCCGCGCGGGCCGCGAGGTCGTGCACCTCGCCGTGGGTCCAGGAGGTGTGCCCCTGGTGGAAGGCGGGCCGGCCGGTCCACCCGCGCCGTTCGGCGAGGTCGGCCAGATGGGCGGCGAGGTTGCCGGGCGCGCCGGTGCCTGCCGGGCTCAGGGTGGGCTGCGGTGCCGTCATCGGGTCGGCTCCTGTTCGGTGGCCGGGACCGAGCTGTGTTCCCGGTGGGCGCGTATCGGCGCGGCGGCCTTGAGCAGCATCTCGTCGTACTCGGCGGCGGGTTCGGAGTCCAGGACGATCGCACCGCCGGTCCCCAGCCGCATCCGGCCGCCGGTGAACACGGCGGTACGGTTGACGATGCCGAGGTCGGCACCGCCGCCGCAGCCGAAGTAGCCGAGGGCGCCGGAATAGACCCCGCGCGCCTCGGTCTCCAGCCGGTCGGCGATCTCCATGGTGCGCAGCTTGGGAGCGCCGGTCATGGAACCGCCGGGGAAGCAGGCGCGTACGCAGTCCATGGCGGCGGTACCCTCGCGCAACCGTCCCTCGACGGTGGAGACCAGCTGGTGCACGGTGGTGTACGTCTCGGTGGCCATGAGCCGTGGGACCCGGACCGATCCCGTCTCGCACACGCGGCCGAGGTCGCTGCGGAGCACGTCGACGATCATCAGGTTCTCGGCGCGGGTCTTCTCGTCCGTGGCCAGCGCGTCCCGCAGCAGTTCGTCCTCCTCCGGGGTGGCGCCGCGCGCGGCGGTGCCCTTGACCGGCTTGGCCTGGACGGTGCCGTCCCGGGTGATCCGCAGGAAGCGCTCGGGCGAGCAGCCTGCCACGTCGAGGTCACCGAAGCGCAGGAAGGCCGCGTACGGGGCCGGGTCGACGCGTCGCAGCACCCGGTAGTAGTCGTACGGGTCGTACGGTGCCGGCAGCCGGGCGGAGTTGGTGAGGCAGACCTCGTAGCTGGTGCCCGCCCGCAGTTCGCGTCGGCAGGCCTCGATGTCCGCGAGGTAGGTCGCGCGGTCGCGCACCAGCCACGGCTCGGCGGCCCGGGGGTAGGGCGTGGCCCGTTCGGGTTCGTCCCGCAAGTCCGAGATCACGAAGGTCAGCTGGGCGAGGGTCCGGTCGATCCAGTCCGCGGCCTCCCGTGCGGCCTGCGGGGTGTCCTCGGAGACGCAGACGGCGTAGGTGACCTCCTCCTCGTGGTCCACGACGACCAGCCGGTCGGCGAACAGCCAGCAGGCATCCGGGGTTTGGGCCTTGTGGCGGTTCGGGGAACCACAGTCGGCCTTCGTCTCGTAGCCGAAGTAGCCCACGTAGCCGCCGGTGAAGTCGAAGGGCAGTCCTTCGGCGTCGACCCGGCGGGTGGCCAACTGGCGCTTGAGGTAGTCGAAGACGCTCGCCCGGACCTTGCGCGGCGGGCGACCCGGCCGTACGACCTCGCAGACGCCGGCGTCGACGTCGTACCGCACGAACTCACTGAGCGGTCCCGACCCGTCTCCTAAGAAGGAGAAGCGGGAGCGGCCCTCCTCCACGAGGGAGCTGTCCAGCCAGAAGGCGCGTGGCGCGTCGGCGTGCAGGCGGGCGAAGGCCGCCTCCGCGTCGACGGCGGTGGCGATGCTGCGGTGGTGCAGCCGGTAGGTGGGGACGACGGACCGGCGGGGGCGGGGGATGGCCGCGGCGGTCGGGGTGATCGTGGTGTTCTTGGTACGGGTCCTGCGGGTGCGCTCCGCGGTGAGGTTGCGGAAGTTCATCAGCAGGCGCTGGCCGTGGTCGGTGAGGACCGACTCGGGGTGGAACTGGACGCCCCACAGGGGCCGGGTGCGGTGGCGCAGGCCCATGAGGACCCCGTCCTCGGCCCAGGCGACGGCCTCCAGGGTGTCGGGCAGCGGCTCGGCGACGGCCAGCGAGTGGTAGCGGACGGCGGTGAAGTCCTGCGGCAGCCCGTGGAACAGGCCCCGGCCGTCGTGCCGTACCGACGTCAGGTGCCCGTGCCGCGGCTCCGGCGCGGGTCCCACCAGCGCCCCCTCCCCCAGCGCGATGCCCTGGTGGCCGAGGCAGACGCCGAGCACGGGGACCCGGGCCTCGGCGATCACCCGGGCGGCGATGCCGAAGTCGCGCGGCTCGGCGGGGTGTCCCGGTCCCGGCGACACCACGATGTTGTCGAACGCGCCCGGGTCGGGGAGTTCGCCAACGGGGGTGTCGTTGAGGACGACCACCGGCTCCTCGCCGTTCACTTCGGCGATCAGCTGGAACAGGCTGTACGTGTACGAGTCGTAATTGTCGATGAGCAAGGTCTTCACCCGCTCACCTCCCTTGCGTCGTTCTCGGGCCCAGGCGATCCGGCGTTTGTCTCGGGCCGCCCACTGGGCCCACGCGAGGGAGTTCTCCCGGCACCCGCGCTCACGCCGTCGAATACGCAGGACCACCGCGGCACGTTCAAGCATTCGACGAAAGGCCAGGTCCGGCCGCTCGAGCCGCTCGAACAAACGGTCCCGCCGGACAGCGCCGCCGGCGGTGGGCCGACGGCGGCGAAAGGGCTCGGGGCGCGGGTTCGAGGCTCAGACGAGATGGGCGAAGACCACCAGGTTCTCGGTGTAGTCCTGGGCCGACCGGTCGTAGTCCCCGGCGCAGGTGATGAGCCGGGCCTCGGCCCGTGGTGTGTCCGCGTACACCTGATGGCTGGGGAAGTCGTCCTTCGCGTAGGTCTGGGCGCTGTCGACCACGAAGGTCGCCTTCTTCCCGTCGGCCCGCAGGACGGAGAAGTGGTCCCCGGGCTCCAGCTCGTCGAGGCCGGCGAAGACGGCCGCCGAGGTGGTGGTGTCGACGTGTCCCGCGATGATGGCGGTGCCCGTCTCTCCCGGGGAGGCTCCCTTGGCGTACCAGCCGACGAGGTTCGTGTCGCCGGCGGGCGGGGGCTGGAGTTGGCCCGTCGGACCGATGACGAGGGACGTGAAGGGGGCGTCCACGTCGATCTTCGGGATGAGCAGGCGTGTCGGCTCGGAGCGGGGCAGGTGTTTCCCGGCCGGGTGCACGGTGGGCGAGGCTCCACCGGCACGTGAGACGTCGGACGCCCTTCCGTGGCCGCCCAGCACGCTCACGGCCAGGAGAAGGATCGCGACGACCCACATCGCCGTGCGCCCGCCGGAGCGTGCGCCCGGTTCGCCCTGGCCGGGCTTCGCGGACGACGGAGAAGCTGCCATCGGACTCCACCTCACTCGGACACGGCAGCACAGTGGTCGAAGGGGAAGCCGGCCGCCGGCACGGCGCGTGCGGCGGCGGCCTCGGGCCCCTGGTACGTCAGACGCGTCTCACGACGCCGACCCGGCGGCGTGCTTGCGGCGCAGCGCGTACAGGCCGGTGGCACCGACGGCCAGTACGGCCAGCCCGCCCGTGGTGACACCGCCCGGCGTGGCGAGCCCGCCGCCTCCGGTGTGCATGCCGCCGCTGGGCTTGTCGGTGTCGTCGTCCCACGAGTCCTTGCCGCGGCCGCTGTCCGAGTCCGAGCCCTTGTCGTGGTCGCTGTCCGAGTCCTTGTCCTTGTAGGTCTCGGGGTCGTACTTGCTGTTGTCGCCGCTGTCCGAGCTCCAGTCGTCGCTGGTCAGCGCGGTGAGCGCACCGCCACCCGTGTGCATTCCACCGCGCGGCTCGTCGTGGCTGCTGTCGTTGCCGTCCTCCTTGCTGTGAGAATCGCCGTGGCCCTTGCCGTGGGAGGAGTCGTCTCCCTTGCCGTGGGAGGAGTCGTCCTCCTGGCTGTAGGAGGAGTCGTCATGGCTTTCGTCACCTCCCGAGGCATGAGCGCCGGGAGTGGCGATCGCGAGGGCGGGGGCCGGGGCCGCCGAAGCCAGGATCATGCGGGCAGAACGCATCTGGGAGTCCTTCCGCCGTGGCCGGGCAGCCAATACTCCATCAGCTGGGATCACCCGGCCCCGACATGAACCACCGTCAAACAGGGCTTCGGCGCGCACCATCCGGACGGCCCAGCCGGGTTACCAGAACACCCCGGCCAGCCCCATCGGCGCCGGGATCCGGGACGCGGGCGGAGGCAGGAACGCGGACTGACCGAACCTCGTGGCCCGGGGTCGCGCGGCGCCCGGGCGGCCCCCCCCAGTCCCGGGGCCGGGGGGGGCGCCCCCACCCGGCCCCCCCCCCCGCCCCCCCGGGCCCCCCCTCTTCGTGTGTCCGGGGATCAGAACGGACGCCTGGCGATTGCCGGTCAACCCCGGCGGGCGAACACCTCCCGGAGCCTGTGTCCCATCACCGCGCTCTTCTCGTCACCCACCTCGACGCCGAAATTCGCGGCGAGGTATGCGCGCGTCCTCTCGGCCCGCGCCTCCGCGATCGCTGCCAACCGGTCCCGCACCTCGGCCGGGACCCGGATCATCGCATCGCTCATACGCGGAGTATGAGCCCGGGCGCGCCCCCGCGGGC
>NZ_JBHYKH010000499.1:1417-6715 GCF_042741275.1 Streptomyces sp. NPDC058964 | reverse complement strand
GGCCCGGGTTGTCCGCGGCGTGCGCCGCGGGTATGCCGAGCGCCAGAGCACCGGCGATCATGGGCAGTGTCGCTGCCATGCTCACTCCGGCGCGCGCTTTGGCACGGTTGGATCTCATAGAACCCCCTGCGATGCGGTTCGCATGCATGTAGTGGTTGTCACGTCGTGGATCCGGCCGCGGGCCCGCGGCGGTATCGGCCCGGGAATGGATCACACGATGGGGGCCACTCTTTCGATGAACCGTTCATGCCAGGGGAACGCAAAAGTCAAGAGAAACCCAAGGAATCGTCATCCGGGGTGAATTGGGGCTTTCGTCCTTGCGTCCGGCTTACGAACGGGGCTTGGCGCCACGCTCCTTGAGCATGTCGGCCATCAGCTGGATCTCGGACTGCTGTGCGTCGACCATGCCCTGCGCGAGCTTCTTCTCCACGCCGACGGTGCACTTGGCGACACACCCCTCGGCCATGTGGATGCCGCCCTTGTGGTGGTCCGTCATCAGCTGGAGGTAGAAGACCTCGGCCTGCCTGCCGCTGAGGGAACCCAGCTTCTTCATCTCGGAGTTGGTCGCCATGCCCGGCATCAGGGCGCCGTCCTTGCCGGACGACATGTCACCCATGCCCATCCAGGTCATCGGCGGATCCGCCGACACCTTCGGCAGCTCCCACAGATCCAGCCAGCCCAGCAGCATGCCCCGCTGGTTGGCCTGCGTCTGCGCGATGTCGTAGGCGAGCCGCCGTACTTCCTCGTTCTTCGTACGGTCGCGCACGATGTACGACATCTCGACGGCCTGCTGGTGGTGGACCGCCATGTCCCGCGCGAACCCCGCGTCCGCCGAGCCGGCGGTGGGCGTGCTCGCGCCCGAGCCGCCGTCCTCGGCGACGGCGTACGTGATCGCGCCGGCCGCGACGAGCGCTGCCGCCGCGGCCCCCGCGATCAGTCCCAGGTGCCTCACTGCGACAGACCGCCCGTGCAGGCCGCGCCCGGCTCCGGCGTCTGCTTGCCCTGGACGAACTCCGCGAAGAACTTGTCCACGTTCGGGTCGGTCGCGCTCGTCACCGTGCGCTGGTGCGCCCACGCGGTGAGCATGATCGGGTCCTTCTGCTTGTCGTCCGGGCTCATCAGCGTGTACGGCGTCCTCTTCACCTTCGCCGCCAGCGCGTCGACGTCCTTCTTCGCCGCCTTGCTGGTGTACGTCACCCAGACCGCTCCGTGCTCGAGCGCGTGCACGGCGTTCACGTTCTTGAGCGCCTTGGTGTAGACGTCGCCGTTGCAGTTCTGCCAGACCGGGTTGTGGTTGCCGCCGACCGGGGGCTCGGTGGGGTAGTGCACGTCCGTGGTGACGTGGGTGCGGCCCAGCGTGCCCTTCCAGGTCTTCACGCCGTCCTTGCCCGTGACGAAGTGGCCCGAGGTCTTGGAGTCACTCGCCGCGCTGCCGTCCTTGTCCTTCTGCGAGTTCACGACCACGACACCGCCGACGACGAGGCCTGCGACGACCACCACGCTCGCGGCGACGGTGAGCAGCCGGTTGCGGCGCTCACGAGCCTTCTCGGTGCGTCGCATCTCCTCTATGCGCGCCTTGCGGGCGGCGTTGCTGCTGTTCTTGGCGGAACCCATGGGTGGTGTCCTTCTGGGGGAAAGTGACGGGACGGACGGGACAGGCCGGGCCCGCTGATCGTAATGGGGAAGCGCTGTCCTTCCGCAGGGAGGGCACGGAAAAGAAAATTTGAATGCCGGATGCACATTATTTACGCTCTCCGGTATGCGTCTGCTGCGCTCCACCGATCTGGCCCTGCGCGTCCTCATGCGGCTCGCCGTCGCCGGGGACTCCACTCCCACGACCCGTCAGGTCGCGGAGGACATGGACGTGCCGTACACGCACGCCGCGAAGGTGGTGGCCGAACTCCAGCACCTCGGCCTCGTCGACGCCCGCCGCGGCCGGGGCGGCGGGCTCGCGCTCAGCGAGAAGGGGCGTACGGCGTCCGTGGGTGCCGTGGTGCGCGCCTTCGAGGGCGAGGGTGACGTGGTCGAGTGCGAGGGGTCCACGCCCTGCCCCCTGATCTCCGCCTGCCGGCTGCGCGGCGCACTGCGCCGGGCCCAGGAGGCGTTCTACGCGACGCTGGACCCGGTCACGGTGGCGGACATGGTCGCGGACCCCACCGGCCCGCTGCTGCTGAGCATCTCCGGCCGTCCCCCGTCCTGAGGACCGGGCCCCGGCCGTCGGCCGTCAGCCCCGGGCGAGCCAGAGGTCCGGCCCGAACACCTCGTAGTGGATGTCGGCCGGTGCCACACCCCGGCCGATCAGCTGGGAGCGCACCGTGCGCATGAACGGCAGCGGGCCGCACAGGTACGCGCGCGTGCCCTCCGGCACGCCGATGCCCTCGAGGTCCACCAGTCCCGCGCGGGCGCCCGGTCCGGCGTCCTCCTCGTAGAAGAAGTGCGCGCGGGAGTCCGCCAGCTTGGCCGCGTACGCCTCGTGGTCGTCGCGGAGCGCGTGGTCGGCGGGGGAGCGGTCGCCGTGCACGACGGTGACCGGGGAGGCGTGTCCGTTCTCCGCGAGCTGCGCCAGCATCGCGACCATCGGGGTCACGCCGATGCCGGCGGAGGCCAGCAGCAGGGGGGTGCCGGGGGCGTCGTCCAGGACGAGGTCGCCGTAGGGGGCGGAGAGCTCCACCACGTCGCCCGTCGCCACGCGCGCGTGCAGGTGGTTGGAGACCTCGCCCTCGGGCGTCGGGCCGCCGGGCACGCGCTTGACGCTGATCTGCCGGACGGACGTGCCGGGCGTCCCGGAGAGGCTGTACTGCCGTATCTGGCGCGCGCCGTCGGGCAGGGCGACGCGGACGGAGACGTACTGGCCCGCCCGGAAGTCGCGCACCGCGCCGCCGTCGGCCGGCCGCAGCCGGAAGGTGACGACGTCGGGGGTTTCGGTGACCCGCTCGACGACCTCCCACTCGCGCCACCCGGCCTCGTCGGCGCTCTCCTCGTACAGCCGCTTCTCGATGGCGATCAGGGCGTTCGCCATCAGCCAGTAGACCTCGTCCCAGGCGGCCGCGACCTCGGGCGTGACGGCCTCGCCGAGCACGTCGACGATCGCGGCGAACAGGTGCTCGTGGACGACCTTGTACTGCTCGGGGGTGACGCCGAGCGAGGCGTGCTTGTGGGCGATGCGGCCCAGCATGGCGTCGGGCCGCTGGTCCGGGTGGTCCACGAGGTACGTGGCGAAGGCGGCGATGGATCCCGCCAGCGCCTGGCGCTGGGTGCCCGCGGCCTGGTTGCCGCGGTTGAAGAGGTCGCGCAGCAGGTCGGGGTGGGCGGCGAACAGCCCCGCGTAGAAGCGCTCGGTGATCTCGCCGATGGCGGCGCCGACGGCGGGGAGGGTGGCGCGGACGGTGGCTGCGGACGGCTCGGACAGCATCGGAACTCCTCGTGACTGGCCGGACCCGGGATGGATCGGCACTGATCGGCACTGATCGGCACGCTATTTAAACTTGCATCTGAGATGCAAATTAAATGGGAGTGGCGTCGCTCACCTGCGAAGCGGATCGGCCATTACGGATGTCGGCCCGAACAGGCAAGATGGGCAGCAGAGCAGTACACCTGCTGTACGTGAGGCGTTCGGTCCCGGGACGGCCGGCCGATCATGGTCCGCAACGCGCACGAAACGCTGTTGTGGTGGGATGCTCAGGTGCCCGACCGCCTCTCGTGCTACCGGGAACAGGCGGCCTGACCAGCAAGGATGGGGAAGCGGAAGATGGACAAGCAGCAGGAGTTCGTGCTCCGGACGTTGGAGGAGCGCGACATCCGGTTCGTACGGCTGTGGTTCACGGACGTCCTGGGTTTCCTCAAGTCCGTGGCCGTGGCCCCCGCCGAGCTGGAGCAGGCCTTCGACGAGGGCATCGGCTTCGACGGCTCCGCCATCGAGGGCTTCGCCCGGGTCTACGAGTCCGACATGATCGCCAAGCCGGACCCGTCGACCTTCCAGATCCTTCCGTGGCGCGCCGAGGCCCCCGGTACCGCCCGCATGTTCTGCGACATCCTCATGCCGGACGGCTCACCGTCCTTCGCGGACCCGCGCTACGTCCTCAAGCGCGCCCTCGCCCGCACCTCCGACCTGGGCTTCACCTTCTACACGCACCCCGAGATCGAGTTCTTCCTCCTGAAGGACCGCCCGCTGGACGGCTCGCGCCCGACGCCCGCCGACAACTCCGGCTACTTCGACCACACCCCGCAGAACATCGGCATGGACTTCCGCCGCCAGGCGATCACGATGCTGGAGTCGATGGGCATCTCGGTGGAGTTCTCCCACCACGAGGGTGCGCCGGGCCAGCAGGAGATCGACCTGCGCTACGCCGACGCCCTGTCCACGGCGGACAACATCATGACGTTCCGCCTGGTCATGAAGCAGGTGGCGCTGGAGCAGGGTGTGCAGGCCACGTTCATGCCGAAGCCCTTCTCCGAGCACCCCGGCAGCGGTATGCACACCCACCTGTCGCTCTTCGAAGGTGACCGGAACGCGTTCTACGAGTCCGGCGCGGAGTACCAGCTCTCCAAGGTCGGCCGCTCCTTCATCGCGGGCCTGCTGAAGCACGCGGCGGAGATCTCGGCCGTCACCAACCAGTGGGTCAACTCCTACAAGCGCATCTGGGGCGGTTCCGAGCGCACCGCGGGCGCCGGCGGCGAGGCGCCCTCGTACATCTGCTGGGGCCACAACAACCGCTCGGCCCTGGTCCGCGTGCCCATGTACAAGCCCGGCAAGACCGGCTCCGCGCGTGTGGAGGTACGTTCCCTCGACTCGGGCGCGAACCCGTATCTGGCCTACGCGCTCCTCCTGGCGGCGGGCCTCAAGGGCATCGAGGAGGGCTACGAGCTCCCGCCCGGCGCCGAGGACGACGTCTGGGCGCTCTCCAACGCCGAGCGCCGCGCGATGGGCATCGAACCCCTCCCGCAGAACCTCGGCGAGGCCCTGACCCTCATGGAGGGCAGCGACCTCGTCGCCGAGACCCTCGGTGAACACGTCTTCGACTTCTTCCTGCGCAACAAGCGCCAGGAGTGGGAGGAGTACCGTTCCGAGGTCACCGCGTTCGAGCTTCGCAAGAACCTGCCGGTGCTGTAAGCACACGTCGGGGCGGTTTTCCCGCTTTTTCGACACCCTGGGGGGGGGCGGGCGGCGGCGGCGGCGAGGCCAGGGGGAGCGTCGTGGGACCAGCGGCCGCCTCCGTGCCGGCCCACTACGGCGGGTACGTCGGTGACGGCGAGTACGGCGGCGACGCCGACACCGAAGCGGCCGACGGTGCCCTGGCC
>NZ_JBHYKH010000499.1:0-1407 GCF_042741275.1 Streptomyces sp. NPDC058964 | reverse complement strand
ACCCAGCGTCGGTGCTTTAGTCTAGCCTGGTGGTGTTGTGTTATTCGCCGCCCCCCGCCCCGGGGGGGCGCGGGGCCCCCCCCCCCCCCCCCCCAGGGTGTCTCGCGTGTGAGGGCCCACAGCACGAGACCGCCGATAACATGTTCGAACTCACGATGATCACACAAGACCAATATCTAACAAATCGGCCGAACAATTGATATCTACAGCATCACGGGTGTTCTCTCGAAAAAACTCCAGAATTGCATGGTGGGCCACAGTGGGTGCGGTGGCCCTGGGATTCCTTGTCGCGCTGGAGATCGCCGCACGTCACTACGGCCTGCCGGGGCCGGTCACCAACCAGGCGCGAGAGGTGATCTTCGCCCCCAAATCGGGGCCGCTGCTGTACGCCGGCATGGCGTTGATGATGGTGGTGCTCACCTGGCGGGAGCGGTTCATCGCGGCCGGCGTCGCGATCGGCATCGACATCGTCTTCTTTCTGGTGCGGTGGGCGGTCGACGCCAAGATGATGTTCGGCAACGGCGCGTTGTGGGTGGTGCTGGGCTGTGCCGTCATCGCGGTCACGCGCCGCACCGGCCGGGAACGCGTCCTGCTGCTGAAGGGCGTCGGGCTGGCCCTGCTGCTGGTGGCCGGCCGCAAGACCGGTGACACCTGGCTGCTCATCACGTCGAAGACCCGCCCCATGGTGCTCGACCAGTACGTGGCGACCGCCGATCACGCGCTGGGCAACCCGTCGTGGCTGGTGGGCCGGGCCGTCCGGGCCACCGGAACGGTCGGCGCGCATGTTCTCGACTACGTCTACATCCAGCTCGCGGTGGCCGCGGTCGCCGTGTCGCTGTACCAGCTGCGCAACGTCGCGGCCGAGCGGCGGTTCCCGCGCCACTACCTGGTGCGCACCTTCCTGGTGATCGGCCTCCTCGGGCCGGGCATCTACATGATCTTCCCGGTGGTCGGACCGGTCTTCGCCTACGGCCCGGGCGCCACCGGCACCGGCGGCCTGCACTGGGCGGTGGCCGACCTGTGGCCGCACACGCCGCCGCCGATCGGTACCCCGCACCCGTTTCCGTACGACCAGGTCACCCCGCGCAACTGCATGCCCAGCCTGCACACGGCGTGGGCCACCGCGATCTTCCTGCACTCCCGCCAGGGCCCCCGGGCCCTGCGGTACGGCGGCACGTTCTGGCTGCTGGCCACGCTCGGCGCGACGCTGGGCTTCGGCTACCACTACGGCGCCGACATCATCGCCGGCGTGGTGTTCACGCTCACGATCGAGGCGGCCCTGCGCGCGCACGAACGTGGCTGGGACCGGGCGGGAATCCAGCTGGTCGCTCACGGCGCGGCGGTCTTCACCGCGCTCCTGGTGTCGTACCGCTGTCTGCCGACGGTGATGGCCGAACACCCATGGGT
>NZ_JBHYKH010000498.1:0-6715 GCF_042741275.1 Streptomyces sp. NPDC058964 | reverse complement strand
ATTCTCAACCCACACGGCGTTTTAGAGCTAGTGTTCGTTGTGTCGTGGGATCTGATTTGTGTATAAGAGACCGCTGTCGTACGTGTCCAGCAGGCCCGGGCCGGCCCAGCCGCCGAGGACGGCGGCGAGCTTCCAGGCGAGGTTGTGCGCGTCCTGGATGCCGGTGTTGGAGCCGAACGCGCCGGTCGGGGACATCTCGTGGGCGGAGTCCCCGGCCAGGAACACGCGGCCCTCCCGGTACCGGTCGGCGACGCGCTCGGCGGCCCGCCAGGACGCCTTCCCGGTGAGTTCCACGTCGAGGTCGGGTGCGCCGACCGCGCGGCGGATGTGCCGGGCGAGCCGGTCCTCGGTGAACTCCTCCAGGGTCTCGCCCCGCTCGGGGTGCCAGGGGGCGTGGAAGACCCAGCGTTCCTTGTTGTCGACGGGCAGGAGGGCGCCGTCGGCCGCGGGGTCGGTGAGGTAGCAGCAGATGAAGCGCCGGTCGCCGACCACGTCGGCGAGCAGTTTGGACCGGAAGGTGACGCTGACGTTGGCGAACAGGTCGCCGGGACCGGTCTGGCCGATGCCGAGCCGGCTGCGGACCGGGCTGCGCGGGCCGTCGGCGGCGACGAGGTAGTCGGCGTGGACCGTGTGGCGCTCCTCGGTGCTCCGGTCCCGGACGACCGCCGTCACTCCTCGGGCGTCCTGCTCGAAGGTCTCCATCTCGTGCGAGTACCTCAGGTCGCCGCCCAGGGCGCGGGCGCTGTCCAGCAGCACGGGCTCCAGGTCGTTCTGGCTGCACAGGCACCAGGCGGTGGGGCTGAACCTGGCCAGTCCGCCACCCGCGTCGATGTGTTTGAACAGCCACTCTCCCGCGTCCCCGACCAGGGTCGGGGTCTGCAGGATGCCGTGGTTGTCGGCGAGCAGCGAGGCCGCCGTGTGGATGTCCGGTTCGATGCCGGCCACCCGGAAGAGTTCCATCGTCCGGACGTTGTTTCCGCGTCCGCGTGGGTGGATCGAGGTTCCGGAGTGTCGCTCGACGAGCATGTGCCGCACACCGAGACGGCCCAGGAACAGAGACATGGACAGGCCCACCAGAGAGCCGCCCACGATGAGGACGGGAACACGGTGGTCGGCTTTTTGATGCATCGAAGCCTCCAGAGGCAGGGGTACGCGCATGGGGCGCCTGTGACTCTCCATGCCCTCTGGGGCCGTGCGGGACCGGGTTGGCGGGTCCAATCACCCACGTGGTTCATACGAGTCGCGCGATTGTGGTGACCGGCACAGGATCAAGGAACGCTGACGTCGCGTCACCCGCGGCCGGCGTCCGCCTCTGCCCCCGCGAAGGAGATGTGCGCAGGATGACCACTACGTCTGAACGTGTTTCAGAAGCACTGACGCGCCAGGTGTCGAAAGTCTCCCAGTCCGTGTTCGACGGCTCCCGGCTCCGGGTCGTGCTGCTGGTCGACGTGTACGACGGAGCCCAGCAGCAGTTCCTGGAGGCCTACGAGCAACTGTGCAACCAGGTTGCGTCGGTTCCCGGGCATGTCAGCGACCAACTCTGCCAGTCCATCGAGAATCCATCCCAATGGCTCATCACGAGCGAGTGGGAGAGTGCCCCGCCGTTCCTGGCCTGGGTGAACAGCGAGGAGCACGTGCGGATGGTGGAGCCGCTGCACAGCTGCGTCCGGGACACCAGGTCGCTGCGCTTCCACATCGTCCGTGAGACGGGTGGTGAGGCGGCCGGCGCCAAGGCGTCCAAGCGCCGGCTCCAGACCTCGCCGAGGATCGGCGACGGTGTCATCCGGCACGCGCTGACCTTCACGGTCAAGCCCGGCAGCGAGCGGGAGGTCGCGAAGATCCTCGCGAACTACGCCTCGCCCGAGGCCCGGGTCGACGACACCACGCGGCTGTGCCGGACCTCCCTGTTCATGCACGGCAACCGGGTCGTGCGGGCCATCGAGGTGCGCGGCGACCTGCTCGCGGCGCTGCGTCACGTCGCCCGGCAGCCCGAGGTGCGTGCCGTGGAGGAGGCGATCAACCCGTACCTGGAGCAGGAGCGGGACCTGAACGACCAGGAGTCCGCGCGCGTCTTCTTCACCCGTGCGGCGCTGCCGGCCGTGCACCACGTGACATCGGACGAGCAGCCCGAGACCGAGCGGCACGCGCTGTACTACCCGGCGAAGTCCGGCCAGGGCATGCGGCTGGCCGAGGCGCTCGCCCAGCACGACGAGGCGGCGGCGGAGGCCCCGGACAGCCCGGTCCTGCGCAGCACGATCTTCCAGCGCGACGACGTCGTGGTGCGGCTGGTCGATGTGCGCGGCGCCCGCGGTGCCGCCGACCTGCCGGAGTCCGGCCGGGCCGCCGAGCTGAAGAAACTCCTGGACGGTGCCGCAGTCCGCATGGATCTCATCACCGACCGCCGCTCGCCGGACGCCTGACCTGGCGGCCAGCCACGCCCTCACGCCGACGCAGCAACCATCGGAGGAACGTCGTGATCAAACCCCGTCCGAGAATCGTCGACCTCAGCGAGGTCGAGCCCAACGTCAAGCGCGGCGGCGACCTGCGCGCCATGCTCACGCCGGCCACGGTGGGCTCGACCAGCGGTTTCATGGGCGTGGCCATCGTGCAGCCCGGCGACCGCATCGGTGAGCACTACCACCCGTACTCCGAGGAGTTCGTGTACGTCGTGTGCGGGCAGCTGGAGGTGGACCTGGACGGCGAGCCGCACGCGCTGCAGCCGGAACAGGGACTGATGATCCCCGCCCACATGCGGCACCGCTTCCGCAACGTGGGCAATGTGGAGGCGCGCATCGTCTTCCACCTGGGCCCGCTGGCGCCGCGCCCGCAGCTGGGCCATGTCGACACGGAGGAGACCGAGGTCATCGGTGCCGCCGCCGTCGTCACAGAGGGAGCCGGGGCGGGCGCCGCGGGCGCTGCCGACCGAGGTCGGGTCCGGTCATGACCCGGCGCGTGGCGGTCACCGGCATAGGCATCGTGGCTCCGGGCGGGATCGGCGTACCGGCGTTCTGGGATCTCCTCGCCAACGGCCGGACCGCGACGCGGGGCATAACGTTCTTCGACCCGACGGGCCTGCGGTCGCGGATCGCCGCCGAGTGCGACTTCGATCCCGCGGCGCACGGCCTGGACGCCGAGCAGATCGAGCGGGCGGACCGGTACATCCAGTTCGCCCTGGTCGCCGGGGACGAAGCCGTCCGGGACTCCGGTCTCGACCTCGCCAGGGAGAACCCTTGGCGGGTCGGGGTGTCGCTGGGGACCGCGGTGGGCGGAACCACCCGTCTGGAGCACGATTACGTCCTGGTCAGCCACCGTGGTCAGCGCTGGGACGTGGACCACCGGGAGGCGGAGCCCCAGCTGCACCGGGCGTTCTCGCCCAGCACGCTGGCCTCCGCGGTGGCGGAACGTTTCGGCGCGCAAGGGCCGGTGCAGACCGTCTCCACGGGCTGCACCTCGGGCCTGGACGCGGTCGGATACGCCTTCCACACGGTCGAGGAGGGCCGGGCCGACGTCTGCATAGCCGGTGCCTCGGACTCGCCGATCTCGCCGATCACCATGGCGTGCTTCGACGCGATCAAGGCCACGTCCCCGAACAACGACGACCCCGCGCACGCCTCCCGGCCCTTCGACAACAACCGTGACGGGTTCGTCATGGGCGAGGGCGGAGCGGTGCTCGTCCTGGAGGAGCTGGAACACGCGCGGGCCCGTGGCGCGCACGTGTACTGCGAGCTCAGCGGCTACGCCACCTACGGCAACGCCTACCACATGACCGGCCTGACCAGTGAGGGCCTGGAGATGGCCCGGGCGATCGGGGCCGCCCTCGACCACTCCCGGCTCGACGGCTCGGCGATCGACTACGTCAACGCACACGGCTCGGGCACCCGGCAGAACGACCGCCACGAGACGGCGGCCGTGAAGCGGGCGCTCGGAGAGCACGCCTACGACACGCCGATGAGCTCCATCAAGTCCATGGTGGGGCACTCCCTCGGGGCGATCGGCGCGATCGAGGTCGTGGCCTGTGTGCTGGCGCTGGCCAAGCAGGTCGTGCCGCCGACCGCGAACTACGAGACCCCCGACCCCGAGTGCGACCTGGACTACGTCCCGCGCGTCGCCCGCGAACGGAAGCTCGACAGCGTGCTCTCCGTGGGCAGCGGGTTCGGCGGGTTCCAGTCCGCGGTGATCCTGACCCGTCCCAGGGAGAAGGCACGATGAGCGCACCCCATGAACGGCGCGCGGCCGTCACCGGCATCGGTGTGGTCGCGCCCAACGGAACCAGCACCGACACCTTCTGGAAGGCCACCCAGGAAGGGCTCAGCGTCCTCGACCGGATCACCCGCGAGGGCTGCGGGAACCTGCCGCTGAAGGTGGCCGGCGAGGTCCGCGCCTTCGACCCGGCGGCGGCGGTCGAGGAGCGCTACCTCGTCCAGACCGACCGCTTCACGCACTACGCCATGGCCGCGGCCGACCTCGCGCTGGACGACGCCGGTCTCGGGCCCGCCGACACCTCCGCAGCGCCGTTCTCCATCGGCGTGGTCACCGCGGCCGGTTCCGGCGGCGGCGAGTTCGGTCAGCGGGAGCTCCAGCGACTGTGGGGAAAGGGGAGCCGGTTCGTCGGCCCGTACCAGTCCATCGCCTGGTTCTACGCCGCCAGCACCGGTCAGATCTCCATCCGCCGCGGTTTCAAGGGTCCCTGCTCGGTCGTCGCGGCCGACGAGGCGGGCGGCCTGGACGCCCTCGCCCATGCGGCGCGGGCGGTGCAGCGCGGCACCGACGTCATCGTGGCCGGTTCGACCGAGGCGCCGCTGGCCCCGTACTCGATGGTCTGCCAGCTCGGTTACGAGGAGCTCAGCATCGTCGACGACCCGACCCGCGCCTACCGTCCGTTCACCACCGCGGCCTGCGGGTTCGTACCCGCCGAGGGCGGCGCGATGATCGTCGTGGAGGCGGCGGGAGCGGCGCGGGAGCGGGGTGCCGCGGTCCGGGCCCTCGTCGCCGGACACGCGGCGACCTTCACCGGCGCCTCCCGCTGGGCCGAGTCCCGGGAGGGGCTCGGGCAGGCGATCCGCGGGGCCCTGGACGAGGCCGGCTGCGCCCCCGAGGAGGTCGACGTCGTCTTCGCCGACGCCCTCGGGGTGCCGGAGGCGGACCGTGCCGAGGCGCTGGCGATCGCCGACGCCCTGGGCGGTCACGGCAGGCGGGTGCCCGTCACCGCGCCGAAGACCGGCATCGGCCGGGGCTACTGCGCGGCACCCGTGCTGGACACCGCGGCGGCGGTGCTCGCTATGGAGCACGGCCTGATCCCACCCACCCCCAACGTCTTCGACGTCTGCCTCGACCTCGACCTCGTGACCGGCCACGCCCGCACCGCCGAGCTGCGAACGGCGCTGGTCCTCAGCCGGGGACTCATGGGGTCGAACTCGGCGCTCGTGCTCCGGCACGGCACCGACGGCGCCTCGTAGCGGGGCGCCCTCGCAGCACAGCCTCCGCAGTAAAGGAGAGGAACGCATGACTGCCCAAATCACCGTGGAAGAACTGTCCGGGCTCATGAAGAAGGCCGCAGGGGTCACCGTCCCCCCGCAGGAGCTGGAGCAGCGGAGCGACGTGGGCTTCGACGCCCTCGGCGTCGACTCGCTGGGCCTGCTCGGCATCGTGGGCGAACTGGAGAACCGTCACGGCACGCCGATGCCGCCGGACGCGGAGCGCTGCAGGACCCCCCGGCAGTTCCTCGACCTCGTCAACAGCACTCTCATGGCAGGAGCCTGACATGGCCGGACACACGCAGAACGAGATCACCATCGGCGCACCGCTGGACCTCGTCTGGGACATGACCAACGACCTGGAGAACTGGCCGCAGCTGTTCAGCGAGTACGCGGCCTGCGAGATCCTCTCGCAGGAGGGCAACCGGACCAAGTTCCGGCTGACCATGCACCCGGACGAGAACGGCACCGTGTGGAGCTGGGTCTCCGAGCGTGAGCCGGACCGCGACACGCTGACCGTGGAGGCCCGCCGGGTCGAGACGGGACCCTTCGCCTACATGAACATCCACTGGGAGTACGAGGAGGTCCCCGCCGGCACCCGGATGATCTGGACGCAGGACTTCGAGATGAAGCCGGACGCGCCCGTCGACGACGACTGGATGACCGACAACATCAACCGGAACTCCAAGGTCCAGATGGCCCTGATCCGGGACAAGATCGAGAAGGCCGCTGCCGGACACCGGCCCGCGCCGGTCCTGGCCGACTGAGCCGGACGGAGGACGGTCGGATGCACCAGGCCCTCATCGTCGCCCGCATGGCCCCGGGCTCGGCCCCCGACATCGCCAAGGTGTTCGAGGAGTCCGACAGGGGAGAGCTGCCGCACCTCGTCGGTGTCGCACGGCGCAGCCTCTTCCAGTTCGGCGACGTGTACATGCACCTCATCGAGTCCGAGCGCGAGCCCGGACCCGCCATCGCCAAGGTGACCGAGCACCCCGCGTTCCGGGACGTCAGCGAGCGGCTGACGGCATACGTCAGCGCGTACAACCCCGAGACCTGGCGCTCGCCGAAGGACGCCATGGCACACCGCTTCTACCTCTGGGAGCGGGACCGCGCCGTCTGACACACATCTCCCAGACGGCCCCCGCCGCGGGGCGCGGGCGCGGGCGCGGGGCGCCCCCCCCCGCCGCGCGCGGGGGGTGGTGAGGGCGCGCGGGCGCGCGCGCGGGAGTGGGAGCGCGCGG
>NZ_JBHYKH010000497.1:0-6740 GCF_042741275.1 Streptomyces sp. NPDC058964 | reverse complement strand
CGGATGCCCCCCGCCGGCTCGGCCGGGGCAACCGCCGTGACGCTCGCGAAGCTGGGCGCCTCGGTCCACCGCGCCGGGGCGATCGGCGCCGACCCCACCGGCGACATGCTGGTCCAGCTGCTCAACAGGGCGGGAATCGCGACCGAGTTCCTCGTCCGCCGTGCGGACACCCCCACCTCCGCGAGCGTTCTGCCCATCCGGCCCGATGGGGGCCGGCCCTCGCTGCACATGCTCGGCGCCAACATCACCTACGGGCTCGACGACGTGCCCTGGGACGCGATCGCCGAAGCGACACACCTGCACCTGGGAGGTCCGGAACTGCTCGGCGTCGACGTCGCCGCGCGCATCCTGGCGCACGCCAAGGAGCACGGCGTGGTCACCTCCGTGGACCTGCTCGCGCCCGGTGCGCTCGGCGGCTTCGAGCAGATCGCGGCGGCGCTGCCGTACGTCGACCACCTGCTGCCCAACGACGAGCAGGTCCTGGGCTTCTCGGGCGAGGAGGACCTGCTGGCCGGCGCGAAGAAGCTCCTCGGCGCCGGGGCCGGCCTCGTCGCGGTCACGCGCGGCGGCGACGGCGCGCTCCTGGTCACCGAGGAGGGCACCGAGTCGGTCCCCGCCTTCGCGATCGACGTCGTCGACACCACGGGATGCGGAGACGCGTTCTCCGCCGGCTTCCTGCGCGGAGTGGGTCTGGGCCGCACCCCCCGTGAGTCCGCCGTGCTCGGTTGCGCGGCGGCGGCGCTGGTGGCCCAGGGACTCGGCAGCGACCACGGGGACTTCGACCTCGACGCCGCCGACGAGTTCGCCGCGACCCGGGGGACGCGCGGCTGATCCGGCCGGATCAGGCCACGTGCCCCACATGCGCGAGGGCCTGCTTCAGCAGTACGCCGTGACCGCCCGGCATCTCGCTCTGGACCGCCTCCGACACGGCGTCCTGCGGTGTGAACCACACCAGGTCCAGGGCGTCCTGCCGGGGGCGGCAGTCGCCGGTCACCGGGACGACGTAGGCGAGTGACACCGCGTGCTGGCGCGGGTCGTGGTAGGGGGTGACGCCCGCGGTCGGGAAGTACTCGGCGACCGTGAACGGCTGCAGGGAGGCCGGCACCCGGGGCAGGGCCACCGGGCCGAGGTCCTTCTCCAGGTGGCGCAGCAGGGCGTCACGGACCCGTTCGTGGTGCAGGACACGGCCGGAGACCAGGGTCCGGCTGACCGTTCCGTCCGGCCCGATGCGCAGCAGCAGCCCGATGCTGGTGACTTCGCCGCTGTCGTCGACGCGCACGGGCACGGCCTCGACGTACAGGATCGGCATCCGGGCGCGGGCCATTTCCAGCTCGTCCGTGGACAGCCAGCCGGGCGTGGTTTCGGTCATGTCAGACATTGCTTGATCATACTTTCCGGGTGGGGCGCGCGGTCAGTCGCGGCCGGGGTCGGATGCGGGCAGTCCGTACAGGCGGCGGGCATTGTCACGCCCCGTCCAGGAGACGATCCGCAGGGCGTCGGGCAGGCTCAGCTCGTCCGCGTCCACCCGGTCCTGGAGCAGGGCGGCCAGCCCCTGCCGGAAGGACAGCGCGCCGAGGTGGTGGAACTCGGCCACACCGTAGGCGTCGGAGCTGTACAGCAGTTTGCGGAACGGGGTGATCTCCAGGGCCTCCTCCAGGATCGCCCGGGACCGGACCGGCCCCGTGTAGTGGAGGGCCAGTCCGACGTCGAGGTACACCTGCTCGAACACCGCGGCCAGATAGGCGGCTTGGCGGTGGTAGGGCCAGCAGTGCAGGAACAGCACCGGGATGGTGCCGCTCGTGAGGTGGAGCCAGTCCGTCAGCAGGGCGGGATCGGACCGGTGCAGCCGGATGTCGTTGTCGCCGAGGCCGGTGTGCAGCTGAAGGGGGAGTCCGAGGTCGACGGCGGTCCACAGCAGGTGCCGGACCAGCACCGGGTCGGTCAGACGGCCGTCCCCGGACGCGAGCCAGTAATGAACGGCCTTCGTCACCTCCGCGTCCGTGGGCCTCATCGGGTCCAGGCCGAAGCCGGTGCGGTAGGCGGCCACCGACTTCACCGCCACCACGCCCGGCCGCCGTACGGCGTCCTGCACCGCCGCCCCGAACACGCGCGGGTACTCGCCCGCCTCGACGCCCCGCGCCGCCACCGCCTCCGCCACGCCCTCCAGCCGTACGACCTCGTACGCCGCACCGCCCGCGGCTGCCGCCAGTTCCGCCGGGCCGGTGACGCGGTGCGGCGCGTACCCCGTGTCGACGCAGAACGCCTCGGCCCCCACGGCGGACAGGAAACGCCGGTTGACCTCGCGCCAGCCCAGCTCGGCGCGCCGGGCCAGGTAGTCGGCGGGCGGGGCGTGACGCGGCAGGTCCAGCACGGGAGCGCAGTGGCGCCGTACGGCCACCCCGACGGGGCTGTCGAAGGCCGAGATCCCGGGCCAGGCCTCACCCTCGGTGATCAGCGACTCGAACTCCTCGGGGGCGAGATCGGCGGTGACGGCGCCGTGGCAGTGATGGTCGACCAGCGGCAGCCCGTCCAGTTCCGCGCGCAGGGCGCCCGCCATGGTCAGTACTTCCAGCGGTAGGCCGCCGCCACCCGCGCGTCGTCGAGACCGTGGACCGCCGCGGCCTCGCCGAGGCGCACGGCGGTCACCGCGTCGGCGAGCACCGGGCCCAGCGCGGTGCGCAGCACCTCGTCCGCGCGGAACCGTTCCACCGCCTCCGGCAGCGAGGTCGGCAGTCTGCGCACGCCCCGTGCCTCTGCCTCCTCGGGGGCGAAGCGTGCCGGGTCCCCGGTGATCTCCTCGGGCAGGACCGCCGCGGACGTCATCCCGTCGAGTCCGGCGGCGATGACACAGCCCAGGGCGAGATAGGGGTTGGCGGCGAGGTCGACCGGCTTGACCTCCAGGTTCGCCGACTGTTCCCGGCGGCCGGTCATACCGGTGACCACCCGCACCGCCGCCTCGCGCGTCTCCCGGCCCCAGGCGGTGAACACCCCCGCCCACTGGGAGGGCTTGAGCCGCAGATAGCTGGCCGGACTGGGCGCGGTCACGGCCGTCAGGGCGGGCAGATGCGCGAGCACCCCGGCCGCGAACGACTCGGCCTCGGCCGTCATGCCGTACCGGCCGCCGCCCCCGGCGTGCAGGTTCCGTCCGTCGCGACGGCAGGAGAGATGGATGTGGCCGCCGTTGCCGACCCCCTCGGCGGACACGGCAGGCGTGAAGGACACGCGCAGGCCGTGCCGCCGCGCCACCGCGCGGACGGTCTGCCGCACCAGCACACTGCGGTCGGCCGCCGCCACCGGGTCCAGCGCGGCCACCGACAGCTCGAACTGGCCGGGCGCGTACTCGGGATGGATCTGCTCGACGTCCACGCCCTGCGCCGCGAGGGCCGCGAGCAGATCGGCCGCGTAGTCGCTCAGCTCGACCTGCCGGGTCGCACCGTACGCCGGACCGGACACGGCCGGGACGAAATCGCCCTCGGGCGCCGATCCGAGTCCGACGGCCCACTCGATCTCGATGCCCGCCTCGAAGGTGATGCCGAGCCGCTCCTCGGCGTCCGCGACCACGCGGCGCAGGAAGGTGCGGCTGCACCCGGGGTGCGGCTCGCCCTCCTGGGTGATCCGGTCGACGGGGGCCCAGGCCCAGCCGGGCTGCCCGGCCAGCTCCACCAGCCGGTCCAGGGCCGGGTACAGCCGCAGGTCGCCGTCCGGTGAACCGAGGACGTCGGTGGTGACGATCGAGTCGTCCGCCAGGAAGGTGTCGAAGACCGGGGACATGCCGACGCCCCAGGCCACCGCCGCCGGGAGCCGTGCCGTGGGGATCGCCTTCACCCGGCCGATGCCCGCCGTGTCCACATAGGCCAGCACGATCCCGCGCACTCCCCGCCCGGACAGCTCGGAGGCGAGCGCGGTGGCCCGTGGGACGTCGCCGGGACGTCCGCCGGGCACGGGGTCGACAAGGGTGGTCATACGTCCTCCTCGACGCGGCCTGGCCGCTCGGGGGTCAGGGTTTCACGGCCACCGCGCCGAACTGCGGTACCGCGGCGGCGCCGGACCCGGAGCGCCACTGCGAGCACGGAACCAGGCCCGGCTCCAGCAGGTCCAGGCCCTCGAAGAAGGCGGCGACATCGGCGCGGCCCCGCGCGGTGATCGGCGGGGTGGCGTTCTCGTTCCAGAACTCCATCGCGGCGATGTTGCCCTCGCCGCCCAGGTCGGCGTCGAAGGTCGGGTGCGTCAGCACGAGGAAACTGCCGGCGGGGACCGCAGCCATCACCCGGCGCACGATGTCCCGCGCCTTCTCCGTGTCGAGCACGAAGTTGAGGATGCCCAGCATCATCACCGCGACCGGCCTGGTGAGGTCGAGCGTGCCGGAGGCGCGCCGGACGATCGCGTCCGGGTCGTGCACGTCGGCGTCGACGTAGTCGGTGACGCCCTCGGGCGTGCTGGTGAGCAGGGTACGTGCGTGCACCAGCACGATCGGGTCGTTGTCGACGTACACGATCCGCGACTCGGGCGCGACCCGCTGCGCTATCTCATGCGTGTTGTCGACGGTCGGCAGACCGGTGCCGATGTCCAGGAACTGCCGCACCCCCCGCTCGGCGGCCAGGAACCGTACCGCCCGCCCCAGGAAGTCGCGGTCCGCCCGCGCCACGGCCCGGATCACCGGGAACATCCCGGCGACGTGCTCGCCGACCCGCTGGTCGACCTCGTAGTTGTCCTTGCCGCCGACCCAGTAGTTCCAGACCCGCGCGTTGTGCGCCACGGAGGTGTCCAGCCTCGGCGATCCGCCCGCCGGGGGGTGACTCTCGCTCACGTCGATGACCTTCCTCACGTGCGGCTCTCCGCCGCCATTGTGCCGTCCGGTGATCGTCATGTCCCGGGAATCGGCGCAGTGGGCGGGTCCGGGATCACCTGGCGCATGAGGAACACTGGTTCGAGTACGTGCGTCCCCGACCGGAAGAAGGACATGCCCGCCTCGCCCGCGTCCCTGCTCACCGCCGCCGACGTCCCCACGGCCCCGGCCGGCATCCGGCTCGTCGTCACCGACATGGACGGCACGCTCCTCGACGACGACAAGCGGATCCCGGAGGGCCTGTGGGCCCTGCTGGCCGAGCTGCGTTCGCGCGGTGTGCTGTTCAGCCCGGCGAGCGGCCGCCAGTACGCCACGCTGGCACGGCAGTTCGCCGACGTGGCCGAGGGCATGGTGTTCATCGCCGAGAACGGCACCTACGTGGTGCGCGACGGGGTGGAGCTGAGCTCGGACCCGCTGGAGCGCACCGTCGCGGCCGACATCGCGCGGACCGTACGAGGGCTGGTGGCGTCCGGCGCCGACGTGGGCGCCGTCGTCTGCGGCAAGCGGTCCGCCTACGTCGAGCGGACCGACGAGCCCTTCCTGGCGGAGGTGCGCAGGTACTACGTCGAGCACCGGATCGTGGAGGACGTGACCGCGGTCGACGACGACGTCATCAAGGTGGCCCTGTTCGACTTCGGCTCCGCGGAGCGGACCACCGCGCCCGCCCTCGCCGCCTTCGCCGCCACGCACCAGGTCGTCGTCTCCGGCGAGCACTGGGTCGACGTCATGAACCGCACCGCGAACAAGGGCGCCGCCCTGCGCGGCCTCCAGCGCGAGCTCGGCATCACGTCCGCGCAGACCATGGTGTTCGGCGACTACCTCAACGACCTGGAGATGCTCGACGCCGCCGAGTGGTCGTTCGCCATGGCCAACGCCCACCCGGAGGTCGTCCGCAGGGCCCGCCACCTGGCGCCGTCCAACAACGACAACGGGGTGCTGCGCACGATCGCCCGGGTGCTGGGCATACCCGGCCACTGAACCCGGCGCGGCCGGACCGGGACCGGTCTCAGCCCGCGGTCTTGCGGCCCACCGCGCCGTACAGCGAAACCGGTCCCTCGCCGTCCGGCGTCCCCTCGGGGCGCCAGTCCGTCACGGAGACGGCGCCGGGCTCCAGCAGCTCCAGTCCCTTGAAGAGGGCGGAGAACTCGGCGTGCGAGCGGGCCACCAGGGTCACTCCGCCCGCGGCGTAGGCGGCGATGCCCCGCCGCACGTTCTCCGGCTCGAAGTCGGCGGTCATCGCCGACAGGACGAGGCAGCTGCCCGGGGCGAGGGCGCCGACGAGCGTGTCGACCAGGTCGTGGGCGCCGTCCTCGTCCGCGACGAAGTGCAGCAGGGCGATCAGGGACAGGGCGACGGGCCGGTCGAAGTCCAGGACACGGGCGGCCTGTTCGAGGATCGTGCCGGGTTCGCGGGCGTCCGCCTGCAGGTACTCCGTGACGCCCGCCGGGGTGCCGCGCAGCAGGGCGCCCGCGTGAGCCAGCACGATCGGGTCGTTGTCGACGTAGACGACACGGGCGTCCGGCGCGACGGACTGGGCGACCTGGTGGAGGTTGGGCTCGGTCGGTATGCCGGTGCCGATGTCCAGGAACTGGCGGATTCCGGTCTCCCGGGCCAGCGCCCGGGTGGCCCGGCGCATGAAGGCGCGGTTGGCGAGCGCGGCTCTCGGTGCGCCGGCGTCGATCGACATGATCTGACGGCCGAGCTGCTCGTCGACGGGGTAGTTGTCCTTGCCGCCGAGGAACCAGTCGTACACCCGGGCGGGATGCGGCCTGGTGGTGTCGATCTCGTGGACGGCCGGCTCGCTCCCGGTCACGCGGTGCTCCTCTGCTCGACGGTCCCCGGCGCCGACGCGGGGCCTGCGAGCAGTCTGTCACGATCGTGCGACGCGCCGGAG
>NZ_JBHYKH010000496.1:0-6752 GCF_042741275.1 Streptomyces sp. NPDC058964 | reverse complement strand
GTGCCCGCCGGGGCTCATGACGTACGACGCGCGGACGGACGAGCACGCCGTACGGCTGCGGGAGCGGCGCGCGGCGGCCGCTCCCGCACGGACCTGATCACCCCGATCAGTCCTGGTCCGGGTCACCGCCGGTGGAGGCGTCGTGCCAGCGCGGGTCGTTCTCCCACTGGAGATTGCGCTCGCGGGCGGTCTCCATCGCGTGCTCGGCCTCCGCCCGGGTGGTGTAGGGGCCGAAACGGTCCTTGGCAGGGCATTCGGGCCCCTCCTCGACCTTCTTGTGCTCCAGGCAGTAGTACCACTCGCCCGGCTTCCCGACGGTGCGCTTCTTGAACAGGGCCATGACCGGCTCCTTCCGCCAGGGACATGGTCTCGTATGCCCGCTGGTTAGACTCGCTGTCATGTCTTCTGGCCAGTCGCTGCTCGTCCCTGGGGAGCTGTCTCCCACCCGTTCCGTGCCCGGAAACATCCGGCGGCCCGAGTATGTCGGCAAGCCCGCGCCGACGCCGTACACCGGCCCGGAGGTGCAGACCCCCGAGACCATCGAGGCGATGCGGATCGCCGGGCGCATCGCCGCGCGGGCGATGGCCGAGGCGGCGAAGCTCATCGCGCCGGGCGTGACCACGGACCAACTGGACAAGGTCGCCCACGCGTACATGTGCGACCACGGCGCCTACCCGTCGACGCTCGGCTACCGCGGGTTCCCCAAGTCGCTGTGCACCAGCGTCAACGAGGTCATCTGCCACGGCATCCCGGACTCGACGGTGCTGCGGGACGGCGACATCGTCAACCTGGACGTGACGGCGTACATCGGCGGGGTGCACGGCGACAACAACGCGACGTATCTCGTCGGTGACGTCGACCAGGAGTCGCGGCTGCTGGTGGAGCGGACCCGGGAGTCGCTCGACCGGGCGATCAAGGCGGTGAAGCCCGGCCGTCAGATCAACATCATCGGCCGGGTCATCGAGTCGTACGCCAAGCGGTTCGGCTACGGCGTGGTACGGGACTTCACCGGCCACGGCATCAACTCGTCGTTCCATTCCGGGCTGATCATCCCGCACTACGACAGCCCGCACGCGACCACGGTCATCCAGCCGGGGATGACCTTCACCATCGAGCCGATGCTGACGCTGGGAACGCACGAGTACGACATGTGGGACGACGGATGGACCGTCGTCACCAAGGACCGGAAGCGGACCGCGCAGTTCGAGCACACGCTGGTGGTGACGGACACGGGCGCGGAGATCCTGACCCTGCCCTGAGCCGCCGGGCCGTCCCCGGCCCGCTGACGAGCCCGCTTTCCGCGGTCTGTGGAGGGCGGGCTTCCTCTTGTAGACTTTTGCCGACAAGGTGTCGGAAAACCCATCGCCTTAGGTAAGGCTTACCTTAGAGGATATGGCTCATGGACTCCTTCTCGGCACTCATCCGCACCGCGTCCCACGAGCAGCACGTCGAGGCCGAGACCTCGACGTTCATGAGCGACCTGCTGGGCGGCAGGCTGGGCGTGGACGCGTACGCGCGGTACACCGAGCAGCTGTGGTTCGTGTACGAGGCACTGGAGGGCGGGGCCGGACGGCTGGCGTCGGACCCGGTGGCAGGGCCGTTCATCCGGTCCGAGCTGTACCGGCTGGCCGCGCTGGAGCGGGACCTGGCGCATCTGCGGGGGCCGCGGTGGCGCGCGGGGCTGACCGCGCTGCCGGCCACGCGGGCGTACGCGGACCGGGTGCGGGAGTGCGCAGAGCGGTGGCCCGCCGGGTACATCGCCCACCACTACACCCGCTATCTCGGCGACCTCTCCGGCGGCCAGATCATCCGGGACAAGGCGGAGCGGACCTGGGGATTCACCAGAAAGGGTGACGGGGTCCGGTTCTATGTCTTCGAGGGGATCCCCAACCCCGCCGCCTTCAAGCGGGGTTACCGGGAGCTGCTGGACGCGGTCGACGCCGACGACCTGGAGAAGCAGCGGATCGTCGCCGAGTGCAAGCAGGCGTTCGCGCTGAACACGGCGGTCTTCCGGGCGCTGGGCGAGGAGTTCCCGCTGAGCGCTTAGCGCTCGGGCTGGCGCTCCAGGAACACCCGTCCGCCCACCTCGACCCGGCCTTCCGGCTGCGGTGCAGTGAGGATCTGGGAGCCCGCGCCCTGGGTGATGTTGAGGGCCCGGCCGAGGCGGTCCGTGAGGAGCAGGGCCGCCGCGCCGGTGGCCTCGTCCTCCTCGATGCCGTCGCCCCGCCCGGGGAAGGCACGGGCGCGGATCCGTCCGGCGGACTCGTCCTCCCAGGCCCAGGCGTAGATCCACTCGCCGGGCGGGGGGACGGGCAGAACGTCGACCTCGGCGGCGGTGGCGTACTGGCGGAGAGTACGCGGCGGGGCCCACTCCGGCCGTGCCTCGATCCAGCTGAACTCGCCGTCCAGCCGGGCCCCGACGACCCCCGCCGGGGTGACCAGCTCGGGGACGTCCAGCAGCCACGCCACGCCGACGCAGGGATGACCGGCGAAGGGCAGGCGCAGGGTGGGGGTGTAGATGTCGACGATCCCGCGCTCGGGGTCGTCCACGAACACGGTCTCGCTGAAGCCCAGCTTCGCCGCGAAGGCCTGCCGGTCCTCCCGGCCGGGCAGGCGCGAGCCGTCGCGGACGACGCCGAGCTCGTTGCCGTATCCGCCATTCGCCGCGCAGAAGACACGCAGCACGTCGTAATCAGTCACCCGGGCATTGAAACACTGCGGCACCGGCCAGGGCGTCCCAGGCCGCGGCACCCCCGGGCAGGGGCACAAGCGGGTGGGGGCCGTCCCGTACGGCAGCGAGGACATGGCGTCCCCGTACGCCCGCAGCAGCGCGTCCCGCCGCTGTCCGGCACCGGGGCGGCGGGGCGGGAGGCCTGCCGCCCCGGTCTCCGCTCGCGCCCCGGGTCGCCTCGTCCGCCGCCCGTCTGCGGTCCCGCTCGTCCGGCAGCCGGGTCAGTACCACGCGGGGCGGGGTCCGGCGCTTCGCGAGCGACGCGACGGCCCGGTCGTGACCGTCCAGGACCGCCCAGCCGTGGAGCGGGGTGACCCACCACAGGAGAGCCGGCGCGAGCGTGCCCTCGCGCACATGCTCCCGGTACGCCTTCACCCGCGGGCCGTCCTCCGGCGCCGGCGGCCGCAGCGGTACGACGTCCTCCCCGCCGCCCCCACCGGCCCAGGTGGCCGCCCGGCCGGTCCCGGAGGGCCGGTCCCGTACGTCCAGCACCAGGCCGGCCGGCCCGAGGGCTTCCCCGCACGCCCGATCCGCGCGGACCCTTGACCCTCCCTTTACCATTCCTTGGGGTTGGTTTTGAGCCGTCGATATCAAGCCGTGCCTGTGATCTTTCCGTAGGCGCTGAATCGCGGACCACATGGGTATGGGTG
Source organism: Streptomyces sp. NPDC058964 (assembly GCF_042741275.1). NCBI lineage: Bacteria > Bacillati > Actinomycetota > Actinomycetes > Kitasatosporales > Streptomycetaceae > Streptomyces > Streptomyces sp. NPDC058964. The sequence goes on along the minus strand of NZ_JBHYKH010000496.1, from coordinate 3,371 downwards.
AGGTTAGCCTCATGTAAGTTAGGGCAGCCTCACCACACCGTCCCGCTTGGAGCCTGCATGCGAGTCACCCGACTCACCGTCACAGCCGCCGTCGCCGCGGCGGCCTTGACCGCCCTCACGGCCTGCACGGCGAAGAGCGACGCCAAGGACGGCGACGTCATCCAGGTCACCGCCGCCGACTCGAAGTGCGACACCTCCGCCAAGTCGGTCCCGGCCGGCCACGTCACGCTGAAGATCGAGAACAAGGGCTCGAAGGCCACCGAGGTCGAGATCCTCTTCCCGGACGACCGGATCGTCTCCGAGAAGGAGAACATCGGCCCCGGCACCAAGTACACGCTGACCGCCGAGATCAAGGCCGGCTCGTACGAGATCGCCTGCGTCCCCGGCATGAAGGGCCACGGCGTGCGGCAGAAGCTCACCGTCACCGGCGGCTCCGCCGCCCAGCGCGACCCGAGGCTGGACAAGGCCGTCGCCGACTACCGCGAGTACGCCCAGCAGCAGGCCGACGCCACCGTGCCGCTCGCCGAGACCTTCGCGAAGGCGATCAAGGCCGGCGACATGGAGGCAGCCAAGAAGGCGTACGCCCCCTCGCGCCTCGGCTGGGAGCGCACCGAGCCGATCGCCGAGTCCTTCGGTGACATCGACCCCAAGACCGACACGCGCGCCGACGGCCTGGAGGACGGCCAGAAGTGGACCGGCTGGCACCGCCTGGAGAAGGCCCTCTGGGCGGACAAGAAGATCGGTGACGCGGAGAAGACCCTCGCCGACCAGCTGGTGACCGACCTGAAGGACTGGCAGGAGCGGGTTGGCAAGGCCGAGATCACCCCGACCTCGATGGCCAACGGCGCCAAGGAACTGCTCGACGAGGTCGCCACCGGCAAGGTCACCGGCGAGGAGGAGCGCTACTCGCACACCGACCTGGTCGACTTCAAGGCCAACGTCGAGGGTGCGCAGAAGGCCTATGAGCTGCTCAAGCCGGTCGCGTCGAAGAACGACCCGGCGCTGACCACCGAGCTCGACAAGCAGTTCGGCGCGCTGAACACGCAGCTCGACAAGTACCGCTCGGACAAGAACTCGTACGACTTCGTCTCGTACGACAAGGTCACCGCGGACCAGCGCAAGGAGCTGTTGGACTCGGTCAACGCTCTCGCGGAGCCGCTGTCCAAGCTCGCCGCCACGGTCGTGAAGAAGAAGTAGGGGGCGGCCATGACCGAGATCCAGGACAGCACCTCTCCCACCCGCCGGGCCCTGATCGGCTGGGGCGGCGCCGGGCTCGCGCTGGGTGCCGCCGCGGCCGGCGGCGCGGTGGCCATGGCCAAGTCCGGCAACGACGTGGACCCGGTGGCCGCCGAGACGGGCGCCGCCGTGCGGTTCCACGGCGCCAACCAGGCGGGCATCGCCACGCCGGTGCAGGACCGGCTGCACTTCGCCGCGTTCGACGTGCAGACCGAGGACCGTGCCGAGTTCGTGCGGATGCTGAAGGACTGGACGGCCGCCGCGCGCCGGATGACCGCCGGAAAGGCGGTCGGCGAGGGCGCGTACGGAGGACTGGCCGAGGCACCGCCGGACGACACCGGTGAGGCCCTGGGGCTCAAGCCGTCACGACTGACGCTGACGATCGGCTTCGGTCCGTCGCTGTTCGAGAAGTTCGGGCTGGCGGACCGGCGGCCCGAGGCGCTGGTGGACCTGCCGAAGTTCCCCGGCGACAACCTGGAGAAGACCCGCACCGGCGGCGACCTGTGCATCCAGGCGTGCGCGGACGACCCCCAGGTCGCCGTGCACGCGATCCGCAACCTGGCCCGCATCGGCTTCGGCAAGGTCGTCATCCGCTGGTCGCAGCTCGGCTTCGGCAAGACCTCCTCGACCACCCCGGACGCCCAGACCCCGCGCAACCTGATGGGGTTCAAGGACGGCACCCGCAACATCGCGGGCACCGAGACGGACCGGCTGAAGAAGTTCGTGTGGGTCGGCGACCGCGACGGCGACAGGAACTCGGCCTGGATGACCGGCGGATCGTACCTGGTCGCCCGGCGCATCCGTATGCACATCGAGACCTGGGACCGCACCTCGCTCCAGGAGCAGGAGGACATCTTCGGCCGGGACAAGGGCGAGGGCGCCCCGGTGGGCAAGGCCAAGGAGCACGACGAGCCGTTCCTGAAGGCGATGAAGCCGGACGCGCACGTGCGTCTGGCGCACCCCGACTCCAACAACGGGATCACGATCCTGCGCCGGGGCTACTCCTTCACGGACGGCACGGACGGCCTCGGCCGCCTCGACGCGGGCCTGTTCTTCCTGGCCTACATGCGTGACCCGCGCAAGGGATTCATCCCGCTGCAGCGCAAGCTGTCGGCGTCGGACGCGCTCAACGAGTACATCCAGCACGTGGGTTCGGCGGTCTTCGCCGTTCCGCCGGGCGTCCGCGACAAGGACGACTGGTGGGGCAGGGCGCTGTTCTCCGAGGAGGCGTAGCCAGTGTTCTCCAACTACCTGATCGGTCTGCGCGAGGGCCTGGAGGCCAGCCTCGTCGTCTGCATCCTGATCGCCTACCTGGTCAAGACGGACCGCAGGGACGCCCTGAAGCCCATCTGGATCGGCATCGCCATCGCGATCGCGATCGCGATGGGCTTCGGCTGCGCGCTCGAGTTCGGTTCCCAGGAGCTGACGTTCGAGGCCCAGGAGGCGCTCGGCGGCTCCCTGTCCATCGTCGCGGTGGGCCTGGTGACCTGGATGGTCTTCTGGATGCGGCGCACCGCCCGGCACCTGAAGTCCGAACTGCACGGCAAGCTGGACGCCGCCCTGGCCATGGGCACGGGCGCGCTGGTCGCCACCGCCTTCCTGGCCGTGGGACGGGAGGGCCTGGAGACCGCCCTGTTCGTGTGGGCCTCGGTCCACGCGGCCAGCGACGGCACCCCGCGCCCGCTGATCGGAGTGGCCCTCGGTCTGGCCACGGCCGTGCTCCTGGGCTGGCTGTTCTACCGCGGCGCCCTGAAGATCAACCTCGCCAAGTTCTTCACCTGGACCGGCGGCATGCTGGTGGTCGTGGCCGCGGGTGTCCTCGCCTACGGCTTCCACGACCTGCAGGAGGCCGGCTGGATCCCGGGCCTCAGGAACCTGGCCTTCGACATCAGCGACACCGTCGAGCCGGACAGCTGGTACGGCACGCTCCTCAAGGGCGTGTTCAACTTCCAGCCCGACCCCACGGTCGTCCAGGTCACGGTGTGGCTGCTGTACCTGGTCCCGACGCTCGCGATCTTCCTCGCCCCGGCGGGCCTCGTCTCCCGGAAGGGTCCGCAGCGGCCGACGCCCGCGGTGCACGACAAGGTCTGACGGCACGCAGCAGGACGGCGGCGGGGTCGCACGGCTCACGGGGC
>NZ_JBHYKH010000495.1:4352-6820 GCF_042741275.1 Streptomyces sp. NPDC058964 | reverse complement strand
CCCCCCCGCGCCCCCCCCCCCCGCGCCCGCCGCGCGGGGGGGGGGCCGCCGCCTCCCACCCCGCCGCCCCCCACGCGGCGGTGCGGCGCGTGGCGGGACGGGCCGCCACCCGCCGCGCGGGCAACCGGGTTCTGCACCACCGCACCGACCTGGGGCGGGCCCTGCTCGACGGGTCAGCCCCCGCCGCGGCGCCGGACGCACCGTAGAACCTTCATGGACGCCGGCAAGCACCGCCCCGGGCGGTGGGGGTCAGCAGGTCGGGACGCCGGGAAGCCAGGCGTCGGGGACGTCGATGAAGATGTTGGAGATGTAGCCTCCGTAGTCGGGCAGATACGACCAGGCGTCGTTGCTGTAGCCGTCGTAGTTGACGAGCTGACCGTGGACCTGGCACTTCACGCGTACGGTCGTCGGGCCGGCCAGGCCGGCCACGCGGGTGGAGTTGGTGGTCGCCTGCGCCCGGATGCTCACGTCCGTGCCCCAGGTCGGGAAGGACTTGGTGTCTCCGCCGTCCGTCCACAGGTAGGTGACGGTCACCCAGCCGTTGTCGCTGAGGCCGATGTTGTAGAAGGTGCCGTCGGCCAGGTCGATGCCTGCCGGGTTGGCCACCTGGCGGCCGAACTCGTCCCGGCCGCCGTTGTATCCGTTCTGGTAGGCGGCCTGTGCCTCGGGCAGGCCGCGGGAGAGGTCCTTCCACTGCTCGCGCTGCGAGGAGGGGTTCCAGTGGTCGTCGTGCGTGTTCCAGGGGCCGACGTCCCATACGGGTGCCGTCTCGCAGCGCGCCGGCCCGCACACCTGCACCGAGTACTGACCGCTTCCGCTGGGCGACAGGGCGCGTCGTGAGGGCAGGGCGACGAAGTGGTCGTTACTGCGTATGACGTGTCCGTTGGCTGTGGTGCCGCCGACCAGGCCCTCACGCGTGGCGTAGACGCGGGCGGAGAAGGCGGAGGCGGCGGTGAGTGCGGGCTGAGCGGGCGGGGTGCCCACATCGTCCGCGGTCAGCCTCAGACCGCGGACGGCCGGCGTGGCACCGGCCTTGGTGCTCCACAGGGTCACCCGGGCCTGTATCTCGCCGACGGACTGGGGTAGTTGCGCCGGGGCGCCCGCGGTGAACTGCCGCCATTCGGTCCAGGCGCCGTCGGCGTCCCGGCCGCGGACGTCGACCACCACGCTCGCGCCGCTCGGCACCGTGGCGTCCAGGTCCACGGTGAGCCGGTTCACCGGCCGGTCCAGGTGGTGCGTCTGCAGTACGGCCGAGGCGTATCCGCGGTCCCGGCCCAGTGAGGCGGGGCTGAAGGAGTTGTCGCGCACGCGCAACGCGCCAGCGCTGTAACGGACGTTGACGTCGTCGGCCCCGGGTGCCGAGAGGTCCGCGCGCCAGGACACCGGCGATGCGTCGGTCTGCGCGGCGGCGGTGGCCTGCGGGGCCGTGCCCAGCGCCGTGCCGGCCAGGGCCAGCAGACAAGTCGCGCCGCTCAGCGCGGGCAGGAGGCGGGCTCTGCCACGGGTGGCGGAACCGCGGAGATGGGGAGTCGGCAATGGGGGGCTCCTGGGTAGCAAGCGTCGTTGGCGTCGGTGAGGGTGCCGGCGAGGTGGGTCACCGGGCGGGGACAAGCGGGTGTCGGCGCTGCCGGGCGTGGGTGGGGCGCGTACGCGCCCCGGAGGAGATGCGCAGGGCATGTGGGAGTGCTCCGTCCGAAGGGGCGGGTGGGAACGCGGTCGCCGCTCGCTTCGGCGTTCGGTGTGCCGAGGGTGCGGGCGACCGATGCCGATGTGGTTGCGAGGGGCCGGGCTGCGGCTCACGGCCGGGTGCCGAGCGGGCGGCGTGCGGCCCTCGGTGAGCGCGGGCCACGGCGGGTCAGCAGACGGGAACGCCGGGGATCCGGTCGCCGCTGGTGTCGACGTAGACGTTCGTCAGATAGCCGCCGTACTGCGGAAGGTGGGCCCACCAGTCACTGCTGCGGGACCTGTCGGAGATCAGCCGTCCGCGCTTCTGGCAGTCGACCAGGACCTCGACGCCGGCCGGCAACGTAGTGATCACGGCCGATTCCGTGGTCGCGTCGGCGCGCACGCGCACCCCCGAGCCGACGGTGCCGAGCCAGGCGCCCGAGGGGTGTTGGGCACCGGGCACGTCGAGGGAGGCGACCAGGTGGGTGAGACGGGAGTACGCGGTGCCGTACGGTGTGCCGACGGGGTGCAGGGTCAGCACGGCCACGATGGCCCGGTCGTCGGCGCCGACGGTGCCGGTGGAGTGCAGTGCCGGCCCGGCCAGATCGACCGCGCCGGTGGCCGTAGGGCGGTCGGGAGGAGCGGTCTCGGTGGCGCTGCGGGTTCGGTGGGTTCCGGGCATGAAGTCGGCGGCGGGCCCCGCGGGGGCCGCCGACCCCCGGGAGCCGCCCCCGGCGGAACCCGGCCCCCCCCGGTGTGCGGGCCCCGGGGCCGAGGAGGCGGGCGGGGTGGCGCAAAGCGGG
>NZ_JBHYKH010000495.1:0-4342 GCF_042741275.1 Streptomyces sp. NPDC058964 | reverse complement strand
GTGGGGTTGTGTGGTGTGGTTGGGGTTGGGGGGTGGGTGGTTGGGGGTTTAGCTGGCGGCGGGGGGCAGGGGGGTGCCCGCGTCCGGCGTGCAGCCGCCCGAGGCGAAGCCGGACCAGCCCTGTTTGACGGCCCAGGGGCCGATGAAGGCGGACGGGATGCCGAAATGCTGGTCGTAGCCGTCGTTGGCGCACCGGGTCGAACGGCGCAGGCTGCCCATGACGAAGTCACGTACGGCGGTGGGCGCCTGGTCGAGGAGGTAGCGGTAGATCCGCACGGTGTCCGACGCCGTGAGCGCGGTGTAGCCCCAGTATCCGGGGTAGGCCGCGGGTGGAGGTGCCGTGCCGGTCAGGCCGAGCCGCGTGGCCGTCCGCTCGATGATCCGGCTGCCGCCCCGCTGCGTCCAGTAATCGCCGGCCACGCCGTCGTCGCTGGGGCGCAGCATGGCCTCCAGCCGTGTCCGGTCCGCAGCGGGGATCCGGTAGCCGGGACCGAGGTCCCACAGCACGTCGAGCGCCAGCAGCAGTTTGACGACGGACGCCGACCTGAACTGCGTCTCGGCGTTGAGCTGTTCGGTGAAGCGGCCGGTGGTCCGGTCGAAGACGGCGATGCCGGCGGTGACGCCCGCGGGCACGTCCGGTCCGGACAGACGGCGGGAGGGGGAAGTGGCCGAGGCTCGAGCAGCCACCAGCGCGCCCAGCACCACACAGGCCACGGTCAGGCTCATCAGCCGGCGACCGAGGCCGCGCGCAGGACGGATGCGGCAACGTCCCGCCTTCGTCGAGGGCGGCTGACCGGCAGCACCGCCGGCCGCCCGGGATTTCGGTTCCTGGGAGGTGTGTCGTGGGGCCGCGTCCCGCACGGTGCGAACGGCCGGAGGTGCCACCGCCATGTCCGCCCGGTGTGCCGGAACTCGGTCCTCCGGGCTGCGTCTGCGCATCGTCGCCCACTCCCTCGGTCGGCCGGTCCCCGCGCTAGCCGGTGCCGGCCGCGCGGGCCGTCGCATGATGGGCCGCCAGGTTTGTCATGCGCAAGTCATTGCATGCTGAGCGAAAGACACGAGCTTCGCCTTGCCATGCACAGAGCCTCTCCCTACGTTGTGCCCCGGCCCGCCGCGCCCTCGGACGCGGGCCTCACCTGCTGCTTTCCCCCACGAAGGAGCGAATCGTCATGCCCCTCGGACGCCTCTGGACCGCGGTGACCACCGCGCTGCTGGCGCTGGCCGCACTGCTGCTCGGCCCGGCCCCGTCGGCGGGCGCCGCCACCTCCGGCGCGGCCCTGGCTGCCGCACCGAACTTCAAGGCCCCCTATCCCTGCGGCCAGAATTGGACCTACAGCCATCACTCGGCCGAGGTCCGCCGCGCCCTGGACTTCATCCGCGCGGACGGCGGCACCACCAACGGCACCCCGGTCCTGGCCTCCGCCGCGGGCACCGCCTACCGCCACTACGAGGCGAACGGCGCGGGCAACTACATCTCCGTCGAACACGGCGGCGGCTGGCGGACCTACTACTTCCATCTGTCCGCCTACAGCGTCCCCGACGGCGCTCACGTCGAGCAGGGCCAGCAGATCGGCACCACTGGAAGCACCGGCAACAGCACCGGCCCGCACATCCACTACGAGCAGCTCTACAACGGCGTCGGCCAGGACATCCGCATCAACGGCAGCGCGCTCGCCTACCCCGGCAGTTACAACCAGTACTACCTCACCAGCGACAACGGCTGCGGCGGCACCGGCGTGCCGTTCATGACCTGGGGCGCCGGAGTACGGGTGCGCAGCGACGCGTACCTGAGCTCGCCGGTGGTCACCACCCTCAGCGGCCCCACCAGCGTCCGGGTCCTGTGCCAGAAACAGGGCGACATGGTCAACGCCGAGGGCTACACCAACAACTGGTGGAGCAAGCTCCGCGACCAGAACGGCTTCATCAGCAACATCTACATCGACAACCCCGCGTCCCAACTGCCCGGCGTTCCCACCTGCTGACCCGGCTACCACGCACCCACCGGCCCGGTCCCGAGCGCCGGGCCGGCAGCGCGACCGGACCGTGCGCCGCGTTCAACCGGGCCGAACGCCGTTGCGCCAAGCGGAGATCGCGAGGCAGCGCCTTCTCGTCCGCGTCGCCGCTGTACGACGGTTCGTTCGCATACGGCCGTCAGGACTCGACCCGCTTGACCCGATCGGGCCAGAGGCGTTGTGCGGCCTCGGCTTCCTCCCCTCCTGGACCAGCTGCGAACTGCCCGCGCGTCCCACGTAGATACGTGCCCGACCGTCTCACGTAGCCACGGGCCCGTGCCTCTCACAGATCCACGGTGACTCCCCACCCCTGTGCGCGGGCGACGTCGAAGGCCACTCGGGCGGCCGCGACGTCGAGGGCGGCGTGACCGGTGGACTTGAAGACGGTGAGCGCGCCCGAGTCGGCGCCGCGCCCGGGGTGGTCGCCGGCGAGGACGGAACCCAGCAGTGTCACCGTCCGCCCGGGGAAGAGGTCCTGCAGTTCGTGGGCGCCCGCGGGCGGGGCAGCGGCGGCCGCGCCGGGCCATTCGGCGAAGAGGTGGGCGTCCCGGACGGTGGCGGCGTCGAGTTCGGGACCGTGGGAGCCTCCGACCGAGGACACGTGAGCGCCCGCAGCGAGCCAGTCACGGCTGACGACGGGCGCAGTGGCGCCCGTGCAGCAGAACACCACGTCCGCCCCGCGCACCGCGTGCTCGATGCCCGCGGCGGCCCGCGCGCCGGGATGCAGCGCGGCCGCCGCACCGGCCCGCAGGGGATCGCGGCCGGCGACCGCCACCTCCACGTCCGGCCGTACCACCGCGAGCAGCGCGAGCTGCGCGCGGGCCTGCGCGCCCGTCCCGACCACGGCCACCCGCCCGAGACCGGGACGGGCGGCCAGGGCCAGCGCGCTGTGCGTGGCCGACGCCGCCGTGCGGACCTCGGTGAGCGACTCGGCGTCCATCATCGCCAGTGCCCGGCCGTCGCGTTCGTCGAACAGCGCGACCAGCCCGCGGTGGAAGCTGCGCCCCTGCCGCTCCGGGTCGGCGGTCACGGTCACGAGTTTCGCGGCCAGCCCGAGACCGGGGACGTACCCGGGCATCGCACCGAGCAGTCCGGCGGAGGTGACGGCGGCGATGCGGGGTGGCGCGGAGACCTCGCCGCGAGCGACCGCGACAAGCGCGTGCCCTACGGCGGCCAGTACCGCCGTCGGGTCCAGCGCGGCGGCGGTGCGCTCGCGGTCCAGGACGAGGACGCCGCTCATCGGTCGGCTCCCTGTGGGCCGGAACCGGTGGTCAGCGCAGCCACCAGCTCAACTGTGGCGGACCGCAACTCGCGGTCGAACTTGGCGAGTTGGGATCCGTCGAACTCCGCGTCCGGTCCGACCACGGTAAGCGCGCAGACCGGCACGCCGGGCGTGGGCACCACCGCGCGGCTGATGGAGGCGACCAGCTTCTCGTTGCGGCCGTGCTCGGCGGCGAGCCCGGTGCGCTCCACCTCCGCGAGTTCTGCGGCCAGCGTCCGCAGGCACCCGGCGTCTTCGCCGGATTTCGGCAGTCGGCTCAACCACCGTTCTCGTGCCTCCGGTTCGAGCGCAGCGACCAGCGCCAGCGGCCCGGCGAACCGGCCGACGGGCAGGAACTCGCCGCGCAAGTGGCTGATCATCGCGAGCCGTTCGGGCCGGACCACGTCGATCACGCGGGAGCCGCCCTCCTCCAGGACCTGCAGATTGACCATCAGTGCGGTTCTTTCGGACAGCCGCTCCAGCACCGGACGGGCCAGCGCCGTCAGCGAGTTGCCCGCCGCGGACGCAGACATCCGCAGCACGGCCGCGCCGGGCAGGTAGTGGTCGCCGGCCCGCAGCACCCAGCCCCGCCGTACGAGGTCGAGCAGGATCCGGTAGGCGGTGGCACGATGCAGGCCGACCTCGGTGGCCAGATCGGTGAGCCGGACGGGGTGCGGCGCGCGGGAGACGGCCTCGATCAGGTCGAGCGCCTTGTCGACTGCGGACCGGGCGGGAGGCCGGGCCTCCTTGGGGCCGCTCGCACGGGAGCCGCGCGGCTCGCGTTCACGGGAGGCGCCCGGCCTGCCCTCATGGGATGCCTCGGGCACGACTGTGCCCTCCTCCTTCTCGTTCTCGCCCGTGCCGGTGCGGCACAGGTGGCGTCCGGCACCGTTTCCGGGCCGGACGCGCCTGGCGCGGTTCGGTGTGTCGCGTTGATCCGGGCCTGGAGTACAGTACCTCGCAGTTTCAGCAGACGATACAGCTGTTACGCATAGCGTAACAACCTGACCGATGTGACCATGACCGACCTGCCCCCGGGCGCCCCCACCCCCTGGGAACCCCCCCCCCC
>NZ_JBHYKH010000494.1:0-6821 GCF_042741275.1 Streptomyces sp. NPDC058964 | reverse complement strand
ACATGATCAGACGAAGGCCGCCTCCACGTCAGACGAATCCCCAGGTGAGCGACCCCGTACGAGACCGCGTTCGAAGCCGGAAGAAAAAGAACAAGGTAAGTGCCTGTCTGAGATCCCTGGTCGTGGGGTTTTGCGGGCGTGATGCTGCGTGTTATGGCTTCTGGTGGGATGGTGCGGCGGTACTGCCGGGAGCGTGGGGCGTTGCTGGCGCCGACGAAGTCGGTGGCGGCGGACCGGTCGAAGATCTTGCGGGCCTCGACGGGCTCGGCACCGGGGCCCCAGCCGCCACCGGCGCGCCAGCCGGTGCCGAAATTGGCGGTGCCGAGGCCGTACTCGGACACGCGCAGGCCGTTGTTGCGGCCGAAGGTGGTGTATCGCATGGGTGGACATCTCCCTGAAACGAGTAACTTGCGTTCTGTGAGCGAACGCGCGGTTCTTGGCGCCTATGAGGTGTGTCGGGTCAGCGGGGGACGGTCACCATGTCAATCGACTGGAAGCCCAGGGACCTTCCCGCCTGGTTTTCCTGGTGGTGGCGTCCCGCGCTTTGTTGGTGATCTGTTCGAACTCCACGGGCGGCAGCCCGGCGGTCGCGCTGTGCCTGTGCTTGGTGTTGTAGAGGTCCGCGATCCAGGTCGCGGTGTTCAGTCGGGCCTTTGCCCGGGTGGCGAATCGGCTCCGGTGGATGAACTTGTACGTGATGTGTAGGGCGATGGACCCGGACCACGCTGCGGGACCCGGCATCCGCTCGTTGAACTTGACGAACTACCAACCGACCGGACACAACGGTGTTGGTGAGGAGATCCTCATGGGATGCGACAGGCTCAGCGGCGCGTGTGAGCACGCAACTGTCGGACCATGCCCGACTGCCATATCGTCAGGCAACAGTCAGCCCGTGTGCTTCGTGAATGGCTATGGCAGGCGGGTCGGTTGGAGTAGGTGCTGTCGATGGTCCAGGTCCGTCGTTGACGAGCCGTGGCTCCGGGCTTGCCAGGTATGCAACCGTGCTGGCGATGTCGGCGGGCTTGCCGAATCGGCCGGCAGGAGTCAGCGGCAGCTTCGTCGACGATGAGAAGGGCGTCGATCTGGGTGTGCCGGCCGAGGCCTTCCGTCGACAGCCACCCCGAGCGACGCGACTTACAGGGTCGGCCCGGCGGTCCCGTCCTCGATGCCAGCAGTGTGCACGAGAGCGGGATCCCGGTTCCCGGCCTGCTCACGGGTCAGCGAGGTACGGTCACGACGATCTTGCCGACCTGGGATCCGGACTCGAGATGACGGTGGGCTCCGACGATGTCCTCCAGTGGGAAGACGGTGTCGATGACCGGTCGCAGGGTCTTGCGGGCAAGTCCGTCGAGGACCCAGTCGACGGCGGCCTTGCGGCGTTCGGCGTCGGTGGTGAGTTCGAAGACCTTGTACCCCCGGATGGTCAGGCTTTTGCCGATCAACCCCATCACCGGCATCGTAGTGGCCTCGCTGCTCAGCGCTCCGTAGACGATCACGGTCCCGCCGGGCGCGGCGGCGCCGATCAGGCCCGCCAGAGCAGGTCCTCCCACGGGGTCGAAGACGACGCGCGCGCCGTGACCGTCGGTGAGCTCGTTCACGCGGGTTACCACGTCTTCCTCGCCCGTGACGACCACTGCCTCGGCGCCTTCGTCCAGGAGCCGCCGGCGCTTGGCGCTGCTGCGGGTCAGTGCCACGGGCCGGGCCCCCACGCTGCGGGCGATCTGGATCGCGGCCAGTCCGACGCTGCTGGAGGCGGCCGGGATGAGCACCGTGTCACCGGCCTTCAGGTCCGCGGTCTCGATGAGGGCGCCATAGGCGGTCAGGTACTGCCCCCACAGTGCCGCGGCCTGCTCCCAGGACAGTGTGCCGGGGTGCTTGACCACCGCGGTGGCGGGCGCGATGGCCAGTTCGCCGTGGATGGGGTAGTCGATGGGCGTGAAGCAGGGGATCATGCTGACGGCATCGCCGACGGTGAAACCTTCGACGTCCGGGCCGATGGCGTCGACCTCACCGGAGGCCTCCCATCCGATACCGGAGGGAAGGTCCACGAGGTGGTTGTTGCGGAGCATGGCATCCGCTCGGTTCACCCCGAGAGCCCTGGTGCGGATGCGGATCTCGCCCTGTCGGGGTTCGCGGACATCGATGTCGTCCAGGGTCAGGACCTCGGGGCCGCCGGTGGCGTGAAATCGGACGATCTTGCTCATGTGAGTGGTCCTGCCTTTCAGGTCTGCGGAAGGAAGTGGAAGTTCACTCGGCGGTCGGCCGTCACGCGGTGGTCTCCGGAAGCTTGTCGGCCTCCGGTTGGTCGGCGCTCGTGTCCGTCTGCGCAGTCGCCCTGCGGCGCCCCAGCGTTCCGGACAGGGCGACGAGCAGGCCGATGGCCGCGAGCACGGTGACGGTGATCATGGCCGGGGTGAAGCCGGCGAGCAGGGCGTCGGGCCCGCTCTTGCCTTCGTTTCCTGCGGTGAGGACCGCGGTGACGATGGCGAGGCCGATCGCGCCGCCGATCTGCATGGAGGTGTTCAGCAGGCCGCCGGCCAGGCCTTGCTCGTGGTCGGGGATTCCCGAGGTGCCCTCGATCTGGAAGGGCGCGAACGCCAGCGTGAAGCCGATGCTGAGCAGGAGCATGCTGGGCAGCACACCCACGGCGTAGGGGTGGTCCCGGGCGATGGCCAGGAAGAGCGCATAGGCGGCCACGTGCGCGATGACGCCGGCGATGATGCTGCGCGCGGTGCCGAATCGCGCGATCAGGTGCGGGATGCGCGGCGAGGCGACGGTGACGATGGCGGCGGCGGGAAGGAAGCCGAACGCGGTCTGCAGCGCCGACCACTGCAGCACCTGCTGGAAGTACAGCGTCACCACGAACTGGAAGCCGACATAGGCGCCGAAGAACACCGACAGGCCCACGTTGGCACGCACCAGGGAGCTCGAGCGCAGGATGCCCAGACGGACCAACGGCTGCGCGCCGCGCAGCTCGATCATCACGAAGGCGGCCAGCAGTGCGGCGGCGAGCCCGAACTCCACCAGCGTGCTCGCCGTGGTCCAGCCCTTCTGCGGCGCTTCGACCACGACGTAGACGAGCAGCAGCATTCCGGCGACCAGGGTGAGTGCGCCGGGCAGGTCGTAGCTGCCGACGGTGCGCGGGCCGTCCTTGGGCAGGACACGGATCGCCGCTGCCAGGGCGATCAGCGCTATGGGCACCGGCAGGAGGAATGTCCAGCGCCAGCCGACCTCGGTCAGCGCACCGGACAGCACCAGGCCCCCGGAGAAGCCGCTGGAACCGAAGAGCGTGTAGATCCCGATCGCCTTGTTGCGGGCAGGCCCCTCGGCGAACGTGGTCGTGATGATGGAGAACGCTGCGGGTGCGGTGAACGCCGCCGACAGGCCCTTCAGGACACGGGCGACGATCAGGAGGGTCCCGTCGTCGACCAGGCCGCCGACCAGCGAGGTCACGGCGAAGACGGCGACCGCCGTCAGGAAGACGCGGCGGCGGCCGAGGATGTCGGCGGCGCGTCCGCCCAGTAGCAGGAAGCCGCCGTAGCCGAGGACGTAACCGCTGACTATCCACTGCAGTGCGCTGGTGGACAGGCCGAGGTCGGCCTGGATCGACGGCAGGGCGACGCCCACCATGTTCACGTCCAGTGCGTCGAGGAACCCGACGATCGAGACGGTGAGCAGGACTCCCCACAGCCGTGTGTTCCATGTAGGCGAGGACGTGGACAAGGGCGATGGTGCGTTAGGACTCATGTTGATACGTTGACATGCTCCTACTTCGAATGCAAGCACATCTAATGCGCGAACATTAAATGCAGATGCATGGTGTGTTGGCCCGCATGAATGGTGGCGGTGAGCAGCAACTGGTCAAGGAGCGGCACGATCTTCTGGCCCGGCATGCCGTCGTGTACCAGGCTCTCGAGCGTGAGTTGCAGGCACGGCATCGGGGTCGGCGAGTTCGAAGCGACTCGAAGCACTCGCATGCTCTGAGAACACCCAGTGCCGCGCCCAGGACCTCACCGACGTCGTGCACCTGAGCCAGAGCGCCGCGAGCCGGCTGATCAGCCGAATGGAACGCGACGGCTTCCTCGAGCGCGCCATAGCGAAGCCGACCGCCGCGGCATCCTCGTCGTCCTCACCGGCGAGGGCCGCGAGCGTCGTCTGGAGGCCCGACCCACGCACCGCTCCGTGCTCGCCAGAACACTTCGAGAGACAGGCTGACCGCTGGCCAGGTGCCAGTGTGATGCGCCAGACATGACGAGACCAACGACTTGGCGCGCGATAGACGGGTGCGGTGGGTGCGTGGGGTCGGACATGAACACTGTTCATGGCATGGGTAGGGGCGCGTGGGGTGTTGTCCCATCGGATCTGTGTTGGTCTGCCGCGGCACCGATTGGGCAAGCTGATCGAGGAGCTTGCCCCGGGCCGGCTGGCGCGGCAGGAGGGTCGGCTGTGTGAGCGAGGCGGTCATGACCGACGTGCTGCCGGGGCAGGGCCGGATCACGGGCTGGTGTTCACCGACCGGGTGATCGCGACCCCGGTCGTCCTGCGCTTCGAGCTCCCGCACGCCGCTCTCGCGGTGTTCTACGGGGTGGACCGCTCCACCATCATCCGGGCCGTCCACGAGATTCTTCCTCCGCTCGCTGCCCGGCGCTTCGCCCTTCCCGGCAAGCCCGGGCTACGGTTGCGTACCCTGACGGACGTCTTCGCCTGTGCCTCGGCCGAAGGTGTCGAACTGCGCCTGGACGGCATCGAGGTCCAGGCCCGCCGTCCCGGGGTGAAGCGGCCGGGACGGCACGCGTTCGTCCCGGGCAGGAAGAAGCAGAAACACCAAATAGCCCACCGTGATCGGCGACGGCCGGGGCCGTAGTAAAGACCCCTGCAGCGCTGGATCGGCCGCCGCGAGGACTTCGACCAGACCATGCTCGCCATCGCGGGCCTGGTCTCCGACCGCTGCACGAGCGCTGAAGATCAACAGCCGGACCCGCCAGACCAACACGTCCCTCCCCTAATCGCGCACCAAGCCGTAAGTCTGTTTTTGGGTTTCCCGCGGCGAGGTCAGTTCGCCCGCCACCAGTCGGTGACGATCCTGGCGTAGTCGTCCGCGCCCTCCTCCCAGGCGAAATGGCCGACGTCGAGGATGTCGAGGGTGCTGTTGGGCAGGCGCTCGTGCAGGTATTCGGCGTTCGCCACGGGCACCACGCGGTCCCTGCGGCCGGCGATTATCTGTACGGGCGTCTCGATGCCGGGCAGCAACTCGCGCAGGAGCGGCAGTTCGGCCGGGAAGGCGCGGACGTAGGCCATCTGGTCGACGATCCGCTGGCCCACGTAGGGCGCGAGATAGTCATCGCGCACGATCTGCGGCAGCTGGTAGCCCTGAATCTTGTCGAGGGCGATCGTCACGATGTCCTTGGGGCCCAGGGTCCGGTACGGCGCCAGGTCCTCGGCGTGCACCCAGTCGTTCAGCGGACTTCCCAGCTGCAGCGGGACCGCGGCCCCCCCGCTGCCCACGACGGCGCGGCGGAATCGGTCGGGGTGGTGGGCCGCGGCGAAGAGCACCGCGCTGGTGCCGATGTCCGGGCCCACGACATGTGGCTTCGCCAATCCGAACTCGTCGGCGATCCGCACGATGAATTCGCTCATCGCCGTGGGAGACAGCAGGTTCTCCCGGAGCTCGGAATGCCCGAACCCCGGCAGGTCCACCGCGACGAGGTGAGCGTGCTCGGCCAGCCGCGACCAGGTCGCGTCGTAGGCGTACAGGCTGACCGGGAACGGGCTCAACAGCAGGGCGGCGCTGTCGCGGGGCCCCTCGCTCTCGGCGTACCGGATGGACAGCCCGTCGATGCTCCGGAACTGCGGTTTGATCTCACTCATTTGTTCGCCTTCTCGTGATATCGGGGTTCTCGCGCTGGTCGCCCTCACGTCAGTAAGAGGATATCTAATAGTTGACCGGTCGGCTAGTGTTTCCCGCTCGTGCCTCGCCCGCCCCGCAACGGTCAGTCCGCCTGCATCCGCATGCCTCGTGTTTATGCAGTAGCCGACAGCGACCCGCTGTCACCTCCTCGGTACAACCTCGGTAGTCCGGATCACCATGCCGGTGAGGCACCTGGTCAAGGTCTCCTGCAGGCTAAAGGGCATGTCGCTGGTACTCCACCGGATCGGATGGAGTGTGCGGGTGCCACTGCACCGGTGGTCGAGCGGGACGAGCAGGCGGTCGCCGGGAGTGTAAATCTAACGGCCCTGTCTCACATTCGGTGGTGACGGAGGGTGTCGCTATCCGAGAAGGATGCGGTGGCGTAGAAGGGTGAAGCCTGCTCGTCCGTGCATCTGGCGCGCGATCCGTTCGGTCTTGGTGTTGACGCCCTCGGTGGGGCCGTTGCTGTACGGAAGTGTGAGCGCGGCGTTCACGGCGTCGCGGTCTCGTTCCAGGCCCCAACGTAGGACCACCCCCCGGATCATGGTCAACGGGGGGACCCGTCATGCCGGGCCCGGAGGCCGGGAACCCCATTGCGGGGCCGATCAAGAAGGTAATGGGGGCTTGCTGGCGGTCAGTGCACGTGTGGGCCCCCTGTCATCTGCGGCTTCCCTCGCGGTACGAGTCCCAGCCCCACCACGGCGCTGGTGGCCGCCGCCACGGCGCAGAAGGTGAAGGCCTTTGTGAAGCCGTCGACAGAGCCGGACTCGATGCCCGAGGCGGCGAGCGTGGAGACGACCGCCACGCCGATTGAGCCGCCCACCTCATGGAAGGTGTTGACGACCCCGGACGCCAGGCCCGCCTCGTGGTGTTCCACCATGCCCAGCGCGGTCGTCGTGGCGGTGACGAAGAC
>NZ_JBHYKH010000493.1:0-6841 GCF_042741275.1 Streptomyces sp. NPDC058964 | reverse complement strand
CGCGCCCGCCTCGGCGTCCCGCCCCCCCTCGCCGCCGCCATCGCCGTGCTCGTCAACGTGCCCATCCGCGGGTTCGTCGAACGGCCCCGGCCCGTCCACGATCACCAGGGCCTGGCGGTGCTGGTCTCCGGCAAGACCGACTACTCCTTCGTGAGCGACCACGCCACGATCACCATGGCCCTCGGAGTCGGCCTGTTCGTCGCCAACCGCAGGTTCGGGATCGCGGGAATCGGTCTCGCGCTGCTCGAGGGCTTCTGCCGGGTGTACATGGGGGTGCACTACCCCACCGATGTCGTCGGCGGGTTCGCGCTCGGCACCGCCGTCGTGCTGCTGCTGTCGCCACTGGCCATGGCCCTGCTCACCCCGGTGATGAAGGCGGTCGAGCGCTCGCCCCGGGCGGGCCGGCTGATCCGGCGGCGCTCCCCGGCCGGCGGCGGCGACGCCATGGTCCCGGAGGCCCGGACGCCGGTGGCGTCCGAGGAGCGGGACCTGGCGGCCTAGGGACGCCGGAGCAGGGCGACGGCTGGTGAAGAAACGGCTACAGGCCCTGCGGGTAGGTGAAGAAGCGGTTCGGGTCGTACTCCGCCTTGACCTGCTTCAGTCGCGCCGCCGCGTCCCCGTAGTACGCCTTCCGCCAGTCCGTGAGCGTCGGGTCCGTGTAGTTCTGGTACGCCGCACCTGAGGCGTACGGCTTCATCGCGCCGTGGGCCGCCGTCAGCCAGCTCTGGGCCGTGCTCCCCGAGGTGCCCGTGCGCCAGGAGGCGATGTACTGGGCCAGCATGCGTGAGCGGCGGTGGACGAAGGCGGTCGCCGTCGGGGAGACCCGGTTGACCGCGCCGCCGAGGGCCGTGAGGGCGATGCTGCCCGAGCCGCCCCGGACCGTCTGCATCTGCTTCAGGAGCGTCTGGATGCCGGCCGCCGAGATGGAGCGGTCGAAGA
Source organism: Streptomyces sp. NPDC058964 (assembly GCF_042741275.1). Taxonomy (NCBI): domain Bacteria; kingdom Bacillati; phylum Actinomycetota; class Actinomycetes; order Kitasatosporales; family Streptomycetaceae; genus Streptomyces; species Streptomyces sp. NPDC058964. The sequence goes on along the minus strand of NZ_JBHYKH010000493.1, from coordinate 5,902 downwards.
AGTCCGAGCGCGCCGCGTACGTCTCCCTGCCCAGCGCTCCGTGCGGGGAGCGGCCGGGGGTCGGCCCCGGCAGGTGACACTGGGCCTGCGAGGAGAAGGAGGAGCAGCCCGCGTATATCTCCATGGCCTCCTCGTAGCCCCGGCGGCGCAGTGACACGCTCGTCGCGTTGGCGCCGGCCATGTGCGCCAGGCGGTCCACCGCGTTCTGGAGTTCGCCGTAGGTGCCCAGGGAGAACGCGGCCACCGAGACCGTGGGGGTGCCACCCGCCGAGTTCGCCAGGTGCAGCGCGGACCAGATCTCGTCGGGCTGGTCCGGACCCCACTCCTGCCAGGCCTTGATCACCGCCGCGGCCTTCGCCCACGGCCAGGTGAGATAGGCGGTGACGGCCTGGGGCGCGGGGTGGGTCTTGAACTGCAGCTCGGTGACGACGCCGAAGTTTCCGTTGCCGGCGCCGCGCAGGGCCCAGAAGAGGTCCTTGTTCGTGGTGGCGTTCGCGGTGAGCTGCTTGCCGTCCGCCGTGATCAGGGTGGCCTGGGTCAGGCTGTCGCAGGTGAGGCCGTAGGCGCGCGAGACGACTCCGTGGCCGCCGCCGAGGACCAGGCCGGAGACACCGACCGTGGGGCAGGAGCCCGCCGGGATCGTCACGCCCTTCGCGGCGAGCGCGCGGTAGACGTCGATCAGCTTGGAGCCGGCACCGACCACCGCGTGGCCCCCGCTCACGCGTATTCGGTTCAGCTTCGAGACGTCGACTATCAGGCGGCCGTTGCCGGAGGACCACCCCGCGTAGGAGTGGCCGCCGTTGCGTATCGCCACGTGGATGCCGTGGGCGCGGGCGTAGTCGAGCGTCGTACGGATGTCGTCCGCGTGGGAGACATAGGCGACCGCCGCGGGCTTCAGGCCGTCGAAGCGGGTGTTGTACAGCTGGTGGGCGCTGGTCCAGGAGGCGTCCCCGGGGCGGACCAGGGGGCCGTCCAGGTCGCGGGCGAGGGCCGCCCAGTTGGCGGCGGCCGCGGCGCTGGTGGTCTTCAGCGACGAATCGGACGATGTGGACTTATTGGCCATATCGGATACATTGGCTCTGCCGGACGAGGGGCCGGCAGCCGAGCCGCCCCCGCTGCACCCGGTCACCGCAGCCGTCGCCAGTGCGGCCGCACCGCCTGAGATGAACGTACGCCGTTCCATGCCCGTGCCTTTCGTCGGCTTTCGTGGAACGAGACGAAGCCGCGGGACCGAGGGTTCCACCGGCTTCGAATGCTCGTGCGCCCCGCAGAGCCCCTGCCGAGCCCGGCTGCCGCGTGGACCACCGTACGCAACCCGGCCGTCGGAACCGGGATGTGCCCTCCCCGTGAGCATTCCGTGACCTCACCGGGCCGATGGCAGGGGTTCACCCCCCGTTCACTTATGGCCATCGGCGGCTTCACCTGTTCTGCCTAATTTCGGCCGTACACGGTGCGGAGTGCGGCCCTGACGGCGCTCGCGTGCCACGACGACCTCGCACGCCGCCGACGGTGGCGGCTCCTGGAAGGAACTCCCGAAAGTGAAGCTTCAGCGCAAGAACCGGCTGCGCGCCCTTTCCCTCGGTGCTGTCGCCGTCTCCGGCGCCCTGGCCCTGACGGCGTGCGGCTCCGACGACACCGGCAAGAAGGCCAGCGACGGCTCCTCGTCCTCGACGAGCGCCAGCTCGATCAAGTGCGACAACGCCAAGGGGCAGCTGCTCGCCGACGGCTCCTCCGCGCAGAAGAACGCGATCGACGCGTGGGTGAAGGAGTTCTCCCAGGCCTGTGGCGTGCAGATCAACTACAAGGGCGGCGGCTCGGGCGCGGGTGTCACCGCGTTCAACCAGGGGCAGATCGCCTTCGCCGGTTCCGACTCGGCGCTGAAGCCCGAAGAGGTCGCCGCCTCCAAGAAGGTCTGCTCCGGCGGCCAGGGCATCGACCTCCCGATGGTCGGCGGCCCGATCGCCCTCGGCTACAACGTCCCGGGTGTCGACAACCTGGTCCTGGACGCGCCGACCCTCGCCAAGATCTTCAACAGCAAGATCAAGAACTGGAACGACCCGGCGATCAAGAAGCTGAACCCCGGCGCGAAGCTTCCCGACCTCAAGATCCAGGCGTTCCACCGCTCGGACGAGTCCGGTACCACGGACAACTTCACCAAGTACCTCATCGCCACCACCCCGGCCAACTGGAAGTACTCCGGCGGCAAGGCCTGGCAGGCCCAGGGCGGCCAAGCCGCCCCGCAGTCCGCGGGTGTGGCCCAGCAGGTCAAGCAGACCGCGGGTGCCATCGGCTACTTCGAGCTGTCCTACGTCACCGACGGCATCAAGGCCGTCTCCATCGACACCGGTGCCAGCAAGCCGGTCGCGCCCAGCACCGAGAGCGCCACCGCGGACATCGCCGCCGCGAAGGTGATCGGCACGGGCAAGGACCTGTCGCTCCAGCTGGACTACAAGACCAAGGCCGAGGGCGCGTACCCGATCACCCTGGTCACCTACGAGATCGTCTGCGACAAGGGCAACAAGGCCGACACCCTCCCCGCGACCAAGGCGTTCCTGCGCTACATCGCGAGCGAGGACGGCCAGAAGGTCCTGTCGGGAATCGACTACGCCCCGGTTCCCGACGACATCATCGCCAAGGTCCGCACCACCATCGAGGGCCTGAGCTGACCTGAGTGTGCGGTCCGGTCCCGGGACACCGGGGCCGGACCCGCACCGTCCGGTGCACCGCCGCCAGGAGCCGTACACACACGGCTCCGCAGACCGGAGAACCCGATGGACATATCGACAAAGAACACGAAAGACGCTCCTCCCCCCACTCCACAGCCGACCACGGCCGCGCGGAAGCGCTCCGCCCGTGGCGCCACCCGACCCGGTGACCGGATCTTCCTCGGTCTCTCCCGGGGGTCGGGCATCTTCCTGTTGGTGATCATGGCCGCCATCGCGGTCTTCCTCGCCTACCGTGCCTCCCTCGCCATCAGCAAGGACCACGGGAACTTCCTCACCGCCTCCGAGTGGAACACGAACCTCCAGCCGCCGGTCTTCGGCATCGCCGTGCTGGCCTTCGGCACGATCGTCTCCTCGGTCATCGCCATGCTCATCGCGGTGCCGATCGCGGTCGCGATCGCGCTGTTCATCACGCACTACGCGCCGCGCAAGCTGGCCGGCCCCGTCGCCTACGTGATCGACCTGCTCGCCGCGGTGCCGTCCATCGTGTACGGCCTGTGGGGCGCGCTGATCCTCGTACCGCACATGACCGGCCTCTTCGGCTGGCTCAACGACTACTTCGGCTGGACCGGCCTCTTCTCCTGGGACGAGGGCGCCCCGCGCTCGATGCTCACGGTCGGCATCCTGCTCGCGATCATGATCCTGCCGATCATCACCAACGTGAGCCGCGAGGTCTTCCGCCAGGTTCCGCAGATGCACGAGGAGGCGGCCCTGGCCCTCGGCGCCACGCGCTGGGAGGTCATCCGCATGTCGGTGCTGCCCTTCGGCCGCTCCGGCGTGATCTCCGCCTCGATGCTCGGCCTCGGCCGCGCGCTCGGCGAGACGATGGCCGTCGCCACGGTGCTCTCCCCGGACTTCATCATCCACGCCAGCCTGCTCAACCCGGGCGGCGGCACCTTCGCCCAGAACATCGCCAGCAAGTTCAGCGAGGCGACGCAGTTCGGCCGCGACGCGCTCATCGCCTCCGGTCTGGTCCTGTTCGTCATCACGCTGCTGGTCAACGGCGCGGCCCGCCTGATCATCGCCCGCCGCGCCGAGTACTCGGGGGCCAACGCATGAGCAACGCAGCCGTCGTCACGGACTCGCGCCCCAGCACGCTGCGCGGCGCCAGCCTCCCGAAGTGGTCGCCGTGGGCGATCGCGGGCGGCTCGATCGCCCTCGGGGTCGGCATCGGCCTCGCGGCCGGCCTGAACAGCAAGATCCAGTGGGGCCTCATCGCCGGGCTGCTCTTCGTCCTCGGTACGTACGGCATCGCCGCGCGCGTCGAGGGCCGCCGCCAGGCCAAGGACCGCATCGCGACCAGCCTCGTCTGGGTCGCCTTCGTCCTCGCCGTCATCCCGCTGGTCTCCCTGATCTGGGTGACCGTCGCGCGCGGCATCAAGGTCCTGGACGTCTACTTCCTGACCCACTCCATGGGTGTGGTCGCCGACACCGAGACCGGCGGTGGCATCTACCACGCCATCATCGGCAGCCTGGAGCAGGTCGGTCTGGCCACCCTGATCGGCGCCCCGATCGGTGTGCTCACCGCGATCTACCTGGTCGAGTACGGACGCGGGGGCCTGGCCAAGGCCGTCACCTTCTTCGTCGACGTGATGACCGGTATCCCGTCGATCGTCGCCGGTCTGTTCATCCTCAGCCTGATGCTGATGTGGGACATGCAGCCCTTCGGCTTCGCAGGCTCCCTTGCCCTGGCCATCCTGATGATGCCGGTCGTGGTCCGCTCCACCGAGGAGATGCTCAAGCTCGTACCGAACGAGCTGCGCGAGGCGTCCCTCGCGCTCGGCGTCCCGAAGTGGCGCACGATCCTGAAGGTGGTCCTGCCGACCTCCATCGGCGGCATCACCACCGGCATCATGCTGGCGGTCGCCCGCATCGCCGGTGAGACCGCGCCCGTGCTGCTGCTGGTGTTCGGCAACCCGTTCATCAACACGAACCCGTTCGAGGGTGCGCAGGCCTCGCTGCCGCTGTACATCTACCAGCAGTTCGCGAACAGCGCGGGTTCCGGTGCGGCGTACGACCGGGCCTGGGCGGCCTCGCTGACGCTGATCGCCTTCGTGATGATCCTCAACCTTGCGGCCCGCGCGATCGCGCGCTGGAAGGCCCCGAAGACCGGTCGCTAAGGCGACGATTTCCGGCTCCGCCGGGCGGGGCCCTCAGCGACTGATTTCTGGAAGTGAAGTAGACATGGCCAAGCGAATCGACGTAAGCGGACTCACCGCCTACTACGGCTCCCACAAGGCGATCGAAGACATCTCGATGACGGTCGAGCCGCGCTCGGTGACCGCGTTCATCGGCCCCTCCGGCTGCGGCAAGTCGACGTTCCTGCGCACGCTGAACCGTATGCACGAGGTCACCCCGGGGGGCCGCGTCGAGGGCAAGGTGCTGCTCGACGACGAGGACCTGTACGGCGTCGGCGTCGACCCGGTGTCGGTCCGCCGCGAGGTGGGCATGGTGTTCCAGCGCCCCAACCCCTTCCCCACGATGTCGATCTTCGACAACGTGGCGGCGGGTCTGCGCCTGAACGGCAACTTCAAGAAGAGCCAGCTCGGTGACATCGTCGAGAAGTCACTCAGGGGCGCGAACCTCTGGAACGAGGTCAAGGACCGGCTGAACAAGCCCGGCTCGGGGCTGTCCGGTGGTCAGCAGCAGCGTCTGTGCATCGCCCGCGCGATCGCGGTGGAGCCGAAGGTGCTGCTCATGGACGAGCCCTGCTCGGCCCTCGACCCGATCTCCACCCTCGCCATCGAGGATCTGATCGGCGAGCTGAAGGAGCGCTTCACGATCGTCATCGTGACGCACAACATGCAGCAGGCGGCGCGTGTCTCCGACCGCACGGCCTTCTTCAACCTGGCGGCCGTGGGCCAGCCGGGTCGGCTGATCGAGATCGACGACACGGAGCGGATCTTCTCCAACCCGTCGGTCCAGGCCACGGAGGACTACATCTCCGGTCGCTTCGGCTGAGCCGACGCCGGTGACACAGAACCCCCGAGGGTGGGGGCTGGGGGTGCCCCCCCGAGGAGGTAAAATGGGCCGCCCCCGGGGTCCGGGGGGGGGGCCCCGGGCGGCCCCCCCGCGGCGGGGCGAGGAGGGTAAACCCCGCCGCCGCCCCGGGGCCGGGGGGGGGGGCCGCCGGGGGGCCCCCCCCCCACCCCCCCCCCCCCCCACACCCCCGCCCCAAC
>NZ_JBHYKH010000492.1:0-6850 GCF_042741275.1 Streptomyces sp. NPDC058964 | reverse complement strand
GCGCGGCCTTCCCCCCCCCCGTCCCCCACCCCACCGGACCCCCCCCCTTACACCGGGGGGCCAATTGCGCGCCCCCCCCGGCGGGGCCGGGGCCCAACGTCGTCTCACGACCAGCCGATGCCCGTCAGGCGCTCGTACGCCTCCACGTACTTCGCCCGGGTCGCCTCCACCACGTGCTGCGGCAGCGGCGGCGGGGGCTGCTCGCTCCTGCGGTCCCAGCCGGACTCGGCGGAGGTCAGCCAGTCGCGCACGAACTGCTTGTCGTACGACGGCTGCGCGCGGCCCGGCTCCCACTGGTCGGCCGGCCAGAAGCGGGATGAGTCCGGGGTGAGGACCTCGTCGGCCAGCACGAGGCTCTCGCCCTCGAAACCGAACTCGAACTTGGTGTCCGCGAGGATGATCCCGCGGTCGCGGGCGATGTCCCGGGCGCGGTTGTAGACGGCCAGGGTGGCCTGGCGCAGCCGTGCGGCGGTGTCCGCGCCGACCTGACGGGCGACCTCCTCGTACGACACGTTCTCGTCGTGCTCGCCGACCGCGGCCTTGGTGGCCGGGGTGAAGATCGGGGCGGGCAGCTCGGAGCCGTCGACGAGGCCCTCGGGGAGGGCGAGGCCGCAGACGGTGCGGGACTCCCGGTACTCGGCGAGGCCCGAGCCGGTGAGGTAGCCGCGGGCGACGCACTCGACCGGGACCATCCTCAGCGACTTGCAGACCAGGGTGCGCCCGGCCCAGTCGGCGGGGGCGCCCTCCGGCAGGTCGGTGCTGATGACGTGGTTGGGGACCAGGTCGGCGAGCTGGTCGAACCACCACAGGGAGAGCTGGGTGAGGACCCGGCCCTTGTCGGGGATCTCGGTGGGCAGCACCCAGTCGTAGGCGGACATGCGGTCGCTGGCGACCATCACGAGGTCGCCCGCCTCGTTCTGGTACAGCTCGCGCACCTTGCCGGTGTGCAGATGCACCAGACCCGGAACCTGGATCGGCTCGGGCTTTTCGACGAATCCGGACACGGTTCCTCCCCGTGGTTCTGTCCAATGGCTCGATTGTCCCGTATCGGGTGGCCGGACTCGGACAGCGGGTCAGTCGCGCTTGCAGATGCGGTCGAGGAGGTTGGCGGTGGCGCGCTGGATCCGGGTGTCGACGTGGCCGGGCCGGTCCAGGGCCGGTGACCAGGCGAACGTCCCGGACGCGAAGACCAGGGCGCCGGAGGGGGCGCGGTAGAGGGAGGTCTCCTGGTGGCGCAGGACGCCCTCGCTGTCGGTGTAGGGGGAGTGGGCGAGGAGGATGCGCTCCTCGTGGTCGGGCAGCGTGGTGCGCGGGAAGTAGCGGTCGGCCTCGCCCGCCACCAGGCCCTCCAGCTCGTCGCCCTCGCCCGCGCCGGTCGCTTCCCACAGCCAGTGGCCGGCGTTGCGCACGACCAGGGGGTGTGGTTCGGGGACCCGGCCCGCGTACTGGATGCCGACCAGCTGCTGTTCGGGGCGGTCGATCTCGCGCCAGAGCACGGGCCGGCCCGGTCCCTTGCGTTTGCGGCAGGTCAGGAGGCGGTCGGGAACGCCGGAGGGGGCGGGGCCCAGCTCCACCTGCCAGTACATGGTGTTGGCGGAGAGGAAGACGAGCGAGGTGCCGCTCTCCCGGGCGATCTCCACCGTGCGGCGCATCCGCGTCGACCAGTACTCGTCGTGGCCGGGGAAGACCAGGCCCCGGTAGCGGGTGGGGTCGACGCGTCCGCCGTGCAGGTCGCGGGCGTCGGCGTAGGCGAGGTCGTAGCCGTACCGTTCCGCCCAGCGGATGAAGTCGTACGCGTGACCGACGTGCAGGGGCAGGCCCGCCCCCGCGTAGGGGCGGTCGAAGGAGACCGTGGTCGCGGCGTCGGCCTCGCCGAGCAGCCGGCCCTTGTCGTCCCAGGCGTGGTAGAGGCTGGCGCCGGTGTGGCCGTCCTCCGGGTAGAGGTTGTAGGCCTGCCAGGTGATGTCGGGGAGCAGCAGGAGCAGGTCCGCGGGGTGGCTGTCGCGGATCGTGAACGGCACGTGGGAACGGTAGCCGTCGGCGGTGGTGAGGACGGCCACGTAGGCGCCGTTGCTCCAGTACGACGGGACCTGCAGCCGCCAGGACAGCCACCAGTGGTGGCAGGAGACCGTGCGGTCGGCGGTCAGCGGCTGGGGCTGGACGATGCCGGACAGCCGCGGACTGGTGGTGATCTTGGCGGCGCCGTCGCCGCCGTAGTGGCCGATGCGGTAGATGTCCACGCTGAACTGCTGGGGCGGGTCGACGGTGATGTGGAAGTCGATGGCCTCGCCCGGGGCGACCGCGCCGGTGGAGGTGAACCCCTTGATCTGGCGGTGGACGTCGTCGGCCGAGCGGGGGCCGCCCGCGGGGCGCGGTGCCGGTACGCGCGGGACGCCGGTGCCGGTCCGGTGGGTGTGCTGCTGGGTGGCGTCCACGTACCAGGGGACGACATGGCCGGTGTCGTCGAAGTACGTCTCGCTGCCACGCAGCCAGGGGACCGGTCCCAGGCCGAAGGGGTCGGTGACGGCGTGCGCGAGTGCTCCCGACTCCCAGCGGCGGATCTGCTCGGATCCCATGGTCGCTCCCCTCCCTCGGGCCCCCGTGATGTGCGTGCGATGCGGCTGTCGTATGTCGTAAGCCCTTGCCATGTGCGCGATCGGTCCCAGCACATCACATAACGCACGCGCACAGTCACTATTCGTTGCGAATTGACCTGAACTGGAAGAGGTCCCTCCGCTACGGCGGTGCATCCGCCCAGGTCAGACGAGCCGTACCGGCTTCTCGGGACGTATCCCCGACTCGATCAGCCAGGCGCGAAGCGGGTCCGGATCCCCTTCCTCGGTCAGGCTGAGGACCCGGGAGGTCAGATCGGCGGCCCGCTCGCCGTTGATGAGGAGGGACGGGCCGTCGAGCCAGTCGAGGCCGGGCATCGCGCCGGCCGTGTCCATCGCGGCGCAGCACACCATCGCCGTGACGTGGTCGGCGAGGAGCTCGCGGGCGGTGCGCGGGGGCTGGAGGGGGAAGAGGGGCAGGGATCCGTCGTCCCAGAGGGCGGCTCCCGGGCTCTGGCCGTGGGCGGTCGACCCGGTGGGCCGTGCGGCGGTCGCCGAGGCCTCCTCACGGGCCACCTCGGCACTGATCCGGGCGGCGAGGGCCGCACCGCGCCGGCTTCCGGCGTCAGCCTCCGGCTCGTCGCCGTACCCGGACGTTTCGGGGACACCGGTCACGGGGCCGGCGTCGAGGGCGCCGGAGTGTGCCGCGCCTGACTCGCCGCGATGCGCGCCGGTCTCCGGGAAGGGGTGGACCTCGGCGCCGCCCGGCGCGGCAGCCAGGTGGTCCAGGACGCGGGACAGGGTGGGTCCGCCGGGGTCGGGGGCGGTGGGGTCGGGGGCGGCGCGGACACCGAGGGAGTCCAGGACGCGGTGGAGCCGGGCCGCGTCGGTGCGCCATTTCCGGTCCACCACCTCGTCCGGGTACTCCTGCCAGTCCACCGGGCACCAGTGCGGGCCCTGCTCGGCGGGGCCGCCGTGGAAGAGGCGGGCGGCGAGCAGCGAGGCGGCCTCGTCGACCGCGCCGGGCTCCTCCAGCAGGTCGCAGGCGGGGCGCTCACCCAGACGGGAGGCGAAGCCCTCGGCCAGTCGGTCACGGCGGGACAGCTCGGTCAGCGCCGCCACGACGCCCGCGTCCAGCCGGGCGGGCCAGCGGCCCATCCGCCAGGCCGGGAGCGCCACCCGGGTCAGCAGCCGGTCCCAGCCCGCGTACGCCAGCCCCACCTGCTCCTGCGCGACGATCCGCAGCCCGTAGTCCACAGCCTGTGCACGCTCGGCGGCCGCGGCGGCCACGCCCCGTTCCATCTCGGCCGCGTGCTCCCGGCAGCCGCGCAGCAGCAGGCGTGCCACCCAGCCGACGCCCGCGAGCACCGTGCGGGAGAGCGGGCCGCGGCCGGGCGCCGAGGTCACGGCCACCGCCGCGTCCAGACCGCGTACGAAGCGGCGGGCGGCGGCTATGTCCGGGTGGGCAGAGGGGCCCGTGCCGGCGACGACCGGGGCGAGGACCGCGCGCAGCTCGCCGACCCGCATCCACCACAGGAACGGGGAGCCGATGACGAGCACGGGCGCGGCGGCCGTACGCCGGTGGGAGCGGCGCCCCGGGTGCGCCAGCTCGTCGTGACGTTCCGGCGGGGGCGGACCGTGGGCCGGATGGGTACGGTCCTCCAGCCAGCTGTCGCAGTCCGGGGTGAGCGCTATGGCGGAGGGCGCGGGGACGTCGAGCCGGTCGGCGAGGTCGCGCACCATCCGGTACAGATCGGGGGCCGAGTCCTCCGCGATCGGGACCGTCGGGCTCACGGCGGGACGGGCGCGGGCGACCACCAGGGCGATGCCCGCGGCGGCCAGCAGCACCAGCAGCGCGGCCGCGCTCGTGGTCCAGCGGGCGAGGTCCCAGCCCCGGCCGACGAGATGGCCCGTGGAACCGCCGGCCAGCAGGATCACAGCGGCCGCCGCGGGCAGCAGGGCGACGGCCAGCGCCCGGCCGCGGATGCGCAGCACGGCAAGAGCCCGGGAACGCGCGGCCTGCGCGCCCGCCTCCACACCCATACCGGTCACGACCGGACGTCACCCCCTCCCTGATGCCCTGGTGCTGTTCCTGGCTTTGCTCACTCCCCCACTGTGGCACCCACCGGTGACATCGCAATGCCGGTGGGCCAAGTGCCGGAACGCTTGCGCCGCACCCTAGTTGGGGCCTCGGCCCCCGTCAGCCGGATGGGGCATTGCTCACTCGATGGAATGGCCTTGGTCAGAGGTGGATGACGGACAGCAATGATCAGGCCCCGGATTTCTCCGGGGCCTGACACGAGGACGAGGAGGGCGGTTACGCGCCCGCCGCCGCCTTCGCGGCGATGTCCGTACGGTGCTGGGACCCGTCGAGGCCGATGCGGGCCACGGCCGCGTACGCCCGCTCACGGGCCTTGGTGAGGTCCTTGCCGGTGGCCGTGACGGACAGGACGCGGCCGCCCGCGCTGACGATCGCGTCGCCGTCGTGCCTGGTGCCCGCGTGCAGGACGTACGCGTGCGGGGCGTCCTCGGCGGCCACCCGGTCGAGGCCGGTGATCGGGTCGCCGGTGCGCGGGGTGCCGGGGTAGTTGTGCGAGGCGACGACCACCGTGACCGCCGCGTCGTCGCTCCAGCGCAGGGGCGCCAGGTCCTCGAGGGTGCCGTTCGCGGCGGCGAGCAGGACGCCGGCCAGCGGCGTCTTCAGGCGGGCCAGGACCACCTGGGTCTCCGGGTCGCCGAAGCGGGCGTTGAACTCGATGACCCGTACGCCGCGCGAGGTGATCGCGAGGCCGGCGTAGAGCAGGCCGGAGAAGGGGGTGCCGCGGCGGCGCATCTCGTCGACCGTGGGCTGCAGGACGGTCTGCAGGACCTCTTCCACGAGCTTCGGGTCGGCCCAGGGGAGCGGGGAGTACGCGCCCATGCCGCCGGTGTTCGGGCCCTGGTCGTCGTCGAGGGCCCGCTTGAAGTCCTGCGCCGGCTGGAGCGGGACGACGGTCTCCCCGTCGGTGATCGCGAAGAGGGACACCTCAGGGCCGTCGAGGAACTCCTCGATGACCACGCGTTCGCAGTCGGCCGCGTGCGCCTTGGCCGCGTCGAGGTCGTGCGTGACGACCACGCCCTTGCCCGCGGCCAGACCGTCGTCCTTGACGACGTAGGGGGCGCCGAAGGCGTCGAGGGCCTCGGCCGCCTCCTCTTCGGTCGTGCAGACGTAGGACCGGGCGGTGGGCACTCCTGCGGCCGCCATCACGTCCTTGGCGAAGGCCTTGGAACCCTCGATCTGCGCGGCCTCCTTCGAGGGGCCGAAGACCGGGATGCCCGCCTCGCGCACGGCGTCGGCGACCCCGGCGACCAGGGGGGCCTCCGGGCCGACGACCACGAGGTCGGCTTCGAGCTCCGTGGCCAGCGCGGACACGGCCTTGCCGTCCAGGGCGTCCACCTGGTGCAGCTCGGCGGCCTCGGCGATGCCGGCGTTGCCGGGGGCGCAGTGCAGCGCGGTGACGTCGGGGTCGAGGGACAGAGAGCGGCACAGGGCGTGTTCGCGGGCGCCGCTGCCGATGACGAGGACCTTCACGGGGTCAGCCTATCCGCCCTGGGCCGGGTGCTTTGTGCGGGCTTCCGAAGGCGGGCGGGCGAGTGCGCTGTGCGTTCCTCCAAAGAAGCGTCCCCGGTCGCCGTTTCGGCCACCCGCCCCCGGCCCGGCTACTCGTTGGAGAACTCCTCGACCACGGTCGCTCCCAGCTCCCGCACGATGAGCTCGTGCCCGGAGAGGGCCGACTCGTCGAGGTCGGGGTCGTCGTCCTCCGGGATGTCGTCCTCCGGGGCCACCGGAGGCGGCTCGGGGGCGGCCGCCGGCCGGGATGCCGGGGCCGGAGCGGGCGCTGCCGGGGCCGATGTCTGGGTCTGGCGGGCCGCCGGGGCCGACTGGGGCGCGGCAGGGCGCTGCGCGGGCGCCGCGCCGGGAGCACCGCCGTACCCACCGCCGCCCGGGCTGCCGTGGCCGCCGGTGCCGCCTGCGCCGTAGGTGGAGGAGCCGCCGGACGGCGGGGGTGCCGAGCCGCCCGACGGGTCGACGATCGCCTCGACCTTCCACTGCACGCCGAACTGCTCGGCCAGCGCCTGCCGCAGTACGTCCTCGCTGCCGCTGCCGGCGAAGTTGTCGCGGGCGCCGGCGTTCACGAAGCCGAGCTGGAGGGTGGTGCCGTCGAAGCCCGTGACCTGGGCGTTCTGGCTGAGCAGGATCCAGGTGAAGCGACGGCGGTTCTTGACCGCCTCCAGGATGTTCGGCCAGAGCACACGGG
>NZ_JBHYKH010000491.1:0-6852 GCF_042741275.1 Streptomyces sp. NPDC058964 | reverse complement strand
GCGTGCGCCGAGAAGGGCGCCTGACAGGCATCTTCCCTGGACAGGCGCCCATTTCCCAGGGCTAGAAGAAGCCCAGCTTCTTCGGCGAGTACGACACCAGCAGGTTCTTCGTCTGCTGGTGGTACGCCGGCAGCGCATGAGTCCTGAGAGATGGCCTTCGGGTTGCGGCCGGAGCCGTGGACATGGGCGCGGGACGGCGTCCGGCGCCCCCGGGGTGCCGGCGTCGTGGTCGGCGATGCACGGACCTTGATCGGTGCGGTGTGCCGGGTGTCAGGATCAGCTGCGGTGGAGGCCGGGTAGCATCGGCCGCGCTGGGATCAGAGCGCCACCAGGCACGCTGCCCGGCTGGGGGATGGACGATGCGAAGGGCGGGGCCGAGCATGACGACGCCACCGGAAGGCCACCAGGATCCGCAGACTGACCTGCGGGATCTCGAGGCGATGTTGGACGCGGTCACCGACCAGGCGATCGTCAGGCTGGGGCCGGGCGGGGACGTGGTCCGCTGGAGCCGCACCGCCGAGGCACTGACCGGCTATGCGGAGAGCGAGGTCCTCGGGCGGTCGGCGTCGGTGCTGCACACCGAGGAGGACCGCACCGCCGCCGTGATGGAGCAGGAACTGGAGTCGGTCCGTCAGGACGGTCGGCGGGAGTTCCAGGGCTGGCGGGTCCGCAAGAACGGTGAGCGGTTCCTGGCCCGCATCGCCCTGACGCCGGTACGCGACGAAGCGGGCGCGGTGACCGGTTTCGTCAAGGTCTTCCAGGACGCCACCGAGAGCGCGCGGGTCGAGTCGCTGTTCCACGGTCTGCTGGAGTCGGCCCCGGACGCCATGGTGATCGTCGGAGCAGACGCGCGGATCGTCTTGGTCAACCGGCAGGCGGAGGCGCTGTTCGGCTTCGAGCGGGCCGAGCTGGTGGGCCGCGAGATCGAGGTGCTGGTGCCGCCCCGGTTCCGCGGCCGCCACGTCGGCCACCGCAACGGGTTCCTCTCGGATCCCCGGCTGCGGCCCATGGGCGCGGGACTCGAGCTGTCCGGGATGCGCCGGGACGGGAGCGAGTTCCCCGTCGAGATCAGCCTGAGCCCCCTGGAGACCGCGGAAGGGCGGTTGGTGGTGGCGGCGATCCGGGACGTCACCGAGCGCCGGGAGACCGAGCAGCGCCTCCTGCGGCAGCGCGACGAGATCCTGGAACTGTCCACGCCCGTCATCCAGGTGTGGGACAAGGTCCTCGCGCTGCCGATCATCGGCACTCTGGACACGCTGCGGGCCACCCGGCTGACCGAGGGCTTGCTGGAGAAGATCGCGCAGACGCAGGCCGAGGTCGCCATCCTGGACATCAGCGGGGTGCCCACCATCGACACCCAGGTCGCCCAGCACCTGCTGAAGACGGTGCAGGCGGCGGGGCTGATGGGGACGGTGAGCATCATGAGCGGGGTGCGGCCGGAGACCGCGCAGTCCATGGTGCATCTGGGCATCGACATGGGGCGGTTGCGCTCCCGCAACACGCTGCAGGACGCGCTGCAGCTGGCGTTGGCGGTGCTGGCCGAGCGGGCCGGAACCGCGGCGACGGCAGCCCGGGCCCTGACGTCCGGGGAGCCGCAGTGACCGACGACGTGGTTCCGGTCATGAAGATCGGTGACACCCTGCTGGTGGCGTTGCAGGGCGACCTGGACGACACCACGGTGGTCCAGATCGAGGAGCAGCTCACCCGGGAGGTCGCGCGCACCGGCGCGTCGGGCATGCTCATCGACGTCAGCCGACTCAGCGTGGTCGACTCGTTCATCGCCCGGGTACTGGCCAGGATCGTGGCGATGGTCCGGCTGCTGGGCGCGCAGGCGGCCGTGGTGGGGATACAGCCGGCGGTCGCCATCACCCTGGTGGAACTCGGCGTGCAGATGGGGCACCTGGACACCGCGCTCAATGCCGAACAGGGCCTGGCCCTGCTGGAGCGGCTGCGGCGCGCCGATACAGGCACGGGCCGCCTGTGACCGCCGGTGCCGTGACGGACCGGGAGCCGTCCGTTTTCGACATCGTCGACGAGGCCGACCTGATCCGGGTGCGCAAGGTGCTGCGAACCGAGGCCGAGGAGGTGGGGCTCAATCTGGTGGATGCGACGAAGCTGATCACGGCCGGCAGCGAGCTGGCCCGCAACATCCTCTACTACGCCACCGGCCACCGCGGCCGGATCAGCGTCGAGCAGGTCTACCGGCAGGGCCGGCGCGGGGTGCGGGCCACGTTCGCCGACGACGGACCGGGCATCGCCGACATCGACGCGGCGCTGACCGACGGCTTCTCCACCCGGGGCAGCCTCGGGCTGGGCCTGCCGGGAGCGCGGCGGCTGGTGGACGACATGACCCTCACTTCAGAGGCCGGAACGGGCACCACCGTGGTCATCGTGAAATGGCAGCGGTGAGACCGATGATGACGACGAGGACGTGGCGGCACTGAGCGAGAGCGAACACCGCCGCCACACCATCGGCGCCGAGGAGGACGTCGGCGCCCTGCGCCGGGCGGTGGCCAGGCTGGCGGCCGGACAGCACGCGCTGCGCGAGGGCGTGGCCGAACTGGTCGCCACCGAGCTGGGCACCAATCTGATCCGCCACGCCCTGCCGGGCGGGTATGTGCTGGCCCGCAAGACGGGCGACGGGATCGAGCTGATCTCCGTCGACCACGGCCCGGGGATGACCGCTGCGGCGCTTGGCCCACCGGCCGGGTCGGTTTCGTCCACCGTGCCACCTCCCTACCGCGGGGGCGGACTGGGCGCGGGGCTGAATGTCGTCCGGCGCAACGCCGTCGAGTTCGACCGGTATTCGACCCGGCGCGGCACCGTCGTCTACGCCCGGCTCGGCAGCAGCCCCGAACCGGGCGCGCCGACGGGGTGGCGTTTCGGCGGGATCAACGTCCCCCTCGGCGGTGACGGCGAGTCCGGGGACGCCTGGGCCGTCACCCCCGGCCGGCCGACGGCCGCCCTGGTCGTCGACGGACTCGGCCACGGCCCGGGCGCCGCCGCGGCGGCCCGCGCCGCGATCACCAGCTTCGAGCACTCCCCCGTCACCGACCTCGACCGGCTCCTCAGGCACACCCACGAGGCGATGCGCGGCACCCGCGGCGGCGTCCTGGGCGCCTGCCTGATCGACCCCGCCCGCCGCGAGTTCGCCTACGCGGCTGTCGGCAACATCACCGGCCGCGTCGTCACCGGCACCCGGTCCGTGCACCTGCTGGACCGCCCAGGCACCCTGGGCACGCACCTGCCCGTTCCGTCTCTTCGCCTGCAGCACGGCCCCTGGGAGCCGGGATCGGCGCTCGTCCTGGTATCCGACGGGATCCGCTCCGGCTGGAACCTGGAGGACCACCCGCGCCTGCTGGACCACCACCCGTCGCTCATCGCCGCCGTACTGCACCGCGAGTACGGCCGCCCCACCGACGACGCCACGGTGCTCGTGGTCCGCCAGGTCACCCACATGGCATGATGAGCCGGTTCCTGTCACCGGGCGAAAGGGCGGTCAGGCATGGGGGACGTACACACTCCCCGGACCGCCGACATAGCCGGGCGGCAGGCCGAACTGGAGCGCCGCGCGCAGTTGGCGGACGAGCTGAGCCAGGAGCTGGACGACACCAACCGCGGCCTGATCGCGCTGCACACCGAGCTGGAGGCGGTCCGGGCGGCCGAGGCTCGGCTCGCGGCCATCGTGGCCTCGTCCGACGACGCCATGATCGCGGTGAGCCCGGCCCTCCTCGTCCAGACCTGGAACCCGGGCGCCCAGCGGCTGTTCGGCCACACCGAGCAGCACATTCTCGGCCAGACGATCGACAGGCTCATGACCGGGCCGGCCTTCGACGCCTACCGGGCCGTGGTGGAGCAGATCCGCTCCCACGGGCACGCCGACTCCTACCAGACCCGCTGGCTGCGCGGCGACGGCAGCGAAGTCGACGTGGCCGTCACCGTCTCGCCGATGCGCGACGCCGGTGGCGACCTGATTGGCTTCTCCACGGTCGCGCGGGACATCACCCACCAGGTCGCCGCCCAGGCCGAGCTGGCCGCCGCTCGCGCCGACCGCGAGGTGATGGACGAGCGCGACCGCATCGCCCGGGACCTGCACGACATGGTCATCCAGCGGGTCTTCGGCGCAGGCCTCGCGCTGCAGAGCATCACCACCCGCATCACCCAGCCCGACACCGCCTCCCGCATCCACAACGTGATCGGCGAACTCGACGCCACCATCCGGGAGCTGCGCGGCACCATCTTCAACCTCAACCAGCCCACCCAGAAGGCGGCCAGCCTGCGCGCCCAGGTCCTCGACGAGACCACCGCCGCACAGGACCGGCTCGGCTTCGCCCCCACGGTCGAGTTCGGCGGTCCCGTGGATGCCGCCCTGCCCGACGAGACGGCCGCACACCTGCTCGCCGTGCTGCGCGAAGCCCTGTCCAACGTCGCCCGCCACGCCCACGCCTCCGCCGCCCGGGTCGCCGTCCGCGCCGGGGGCGAACTGCTCCTGGACGTCACGGACAACGGCCGCGGCATCGACCCGGCCGTCACCCGCAGCAGCGGCCTGACCAACCTGCGCCGCCGCGCCGAGAAACTCGGCGGCACGTTCGAGGTGACCAGCCGCGCCGAGGGCGGCACCCGCCTGCGCTGGCGCATCCCCCTCACCGCCAAGGGCTCCTCCCTCACCCCCTGAATCCGACCGGCCCGCACCGGAGGGCACGACCCGCATACGCGACACGGGTCCTGCGTTTTTCCCGTTGCCCCCGAGGAAGTACGCGACTCAGCACGAACCCTTCGGCGCAGAACCCGCGATCACCACCGGGTAACGGTCTGCCTTTCTGCACCCTGGGACGTCAGCAGCGGCCAGGAAGTCGCGCTTGCCGAGATGGTGGCGGCCGAACCCGACCGCCACTACTGGCGGGCGGTCGAAGCCGCGCTCGACAGACCGGTCTGCTCCGCATGCGGCGTGCGGCTCGGCCGCGGCCTCGCCGGCTGCTGCGCCCGCGACCTGGCCGACGGCTTCCGCCATGCCGCGATCGAGACGGACCGGCCGGGTGTCCTGCGAGGCAATGAACACGCCATCCGGGTCAACGTCTCGGTCGTGCGTCGGCCACAGGTCACCACCGAGAACGAAGTCCTTGCCAGGCGCATGCTGCTACCGGTCCTCCTGGTGGGGCTCCTGCCGACCACTCCGGGGATCATCCCCTCAGCTCAGGGCGGCCTTGAGCACCTCGAAGGCCGTCTTCGGATCGGCCAGAGCGTGGTAGATGCCGGGGATCTCGTGGTCGTCGAGGCCGAGCAGGCCGTAGACGGCGTGCATCGCGCCGCGCACGGAGTACTCGACCGTGAAGACCACGTCCTCCGGAATCTCCGCGAACTGACCCAGGAAGGCGAAGTTCGCGGCACCGCGCGGAATGACCAGGGGACGGTCGTGAACGGTGCGTGGGGCGAACTGGCTGGTGATGTAGGGCATCATCACCGGGATGACGGTCGTGGTCGCGGCGACCTGCTCCTCGATGTCGGACAGGCCGAGGTGGCCGAGGAGTTCGGTGAGGATCTCGCGGCCGGTGGCCTGCGCCATCGGCTTGCCGATGAAGTCGCCCTCCCGGTCGACGAACAGGCCGTAGCCCCACAGCGTGTACACGTCCTCCGGCTGGTCCTCGAAGTGCGGGGCGTGCGGCACCACGATCGACATCAGCCAGTTGGAGTCCTTGAACGTCATCAGCGCGCCGGTGCCGGGGAGATTGCCGGACAGCTCCTCGATGCGGTGCAACAACTGGGGGCTGCGCATGGTGAGCGTGAAGGACTCCCACTTGGCCTCGTCGACGTTGCCGGTGAATGCGGTGGGACGGCCGAAGTCGTCGGCCTTGGCGGCGATGGTCTCCCACAGCCGCCAGCCGCCGTCCCGCTTGTCGCGGATCAGCTCGGGCGCGGCGGTGTCGCTGCCGTGGGCGGCGTCGGCGGTCATCGAGCCAATGGTGATCAACGCGTAGTCGGTGTCGGCGAGGTCGTACGTGTCCGGCTGCCCGGCGCGCTCGACGTGCAGGCGGCGGACGCGCCGAGTGCCCTGCCCGTCGGTGGTGAAGTCGACATCGGTGACCCGCACGCCGTACTCGAAGCGCACGCCGTGGCCCTCCAGCCAGGCCCTCAGCGGCCGGATGATCGAGTCGTACTGGTTGAGGCGGGTGCGGCGTACCCCGGACAGGGTGTGCATGCGCGGGAACTCCTGCATGAAACGCAGCAGATAGCGCTTGAGCTCGATGGCACTGTGCCAGTTCTGGAAGGCGAAGGTCGTGCGCCACATCGCCCAGAAGTTGGTGTCGAAGAAGTGCGGGGAGAAGAAGTCCTCGATCCGGCGGGCCCCGATGACCGCCTCGGGCAGCACCAGCAGCCGGGTCAGCTCGAGGCGGTCGCGGGTGTCAAGGCCGTAGTCGGAGGCGTCCAGGATCGTGGCACCCGTGCCGATCAGGCGGGCCTTGGCGTCGGTTGGCCACTTGGCGTTGAATGCCCGGATCTCTTGCCTGACCGACACCGTCTCGTCGGTCAGCGTGGGGATCGTCTCCAGGAGGTTCCACAGGCAGGTGTACGCCTCCTCCTCCAGCATCCGCCCGCCCCGGGTGACGTACCCGGCGCTCTCGCCGCTGCCGTCCATGGAACCGCCGGCGACCGGGAGCTCCTCCAGGATGTGGATGTGCTCGCCGGGGAAGCCGCCGTCACGGATCAGGAAGGCGGCGGCCGCGAGCGAGGCGATGCCGCCTCCGACGAGGTAGGCCTGGGATTGCTGGGCGTCTGTCATGACGTTCCTCCGTTCTGCCGCCCGGACCTCACCGGCGGCCCAAAAGTGATCAATAGCCTGCGTGCCGGACGTGC
>NZ_JBHYKH010000490.1:6179-6853 GCF_042741275.1 Streptomyces sp. NPDC058964 | reverse complement strand
CCGCCCCGCCCGCGGGCGCGCCCCCCCAGCGCGCCCACCCCACCAGCCTCGGGGGGGGGGGGGCTCCCCGCTGGGCGCTCCCACCCCCCCCCCCCCACCCCGCCCTCGGACCGCTCCAGGTCGTCGCCGGCGGTCTGCTCGCCATCGGCGAGGACGCGGCCGCCGCGCGGGACCTGGCCCGCCCGAAGATCGCCCTGTACGTGGGCGGCATGGGCGCACCGGGCAAGAACTTCTACAACGACCTCGCCGTGGCGTACGGCTACGAGAAGGAAGCCCGGCTCATCCAGGAGCTGTACCTGTCGGGCCGCAAGAAGGAGGCCGAGGCTGCCGTGCCCGACGAGCTGTGCGAGCTCATGTCGCTGTGCGGCCCGGAGGGCTACGTCCGTGAGCGCGTCGCCGCCTTCCGCGAGGCCGGTGTGACGATGCTGAACGTCGTCCCCGTGGGCCCGGAACCGGCCCGCCTGGTCGAGACCGTCAAGAGCTGGCTGTAGAAACCCTCACTCACCGGAAAGGCTTGTCAGTGAGCACCGAAGCGTACGTGTACGACGCGATCCGCACCCCGCGCGGCCGCGGCAAGGCGAACGGCGCCCTGCACGGCACCAAGCCCATCGACCTGGTCGTCGGCCTCATCCACGAGATCCGCGACCGTTTCCCGGGCCTGGACCCCGCCGCGA
>NZ_JBHYKH010000490.1:0-6169 GCF_042741275.1 Streptomyces sp. NPDC058964 | reverse complement strand
GCCACCGGCCCCGCCCCCGCACCCACCCCCACCCACCGGGACGGCGCCCACAACCACCACACCCCCCCCCGTTTCCCGGCCTGGCCCCCGGCCGCCATCGACGACATCGTCCTCGGTGTCGTCGGCCCGGTCGGCGACCAGGGCTCCGACATCGCCCGCATCGCCGCGGTCGCGGCCGGTCTGCCGGACACCGTGGCCGGCGTCCAGGAGAACCGCTTCTGTGCGTCCGGCCTGGAAGCCGTCAACATGGCCGCCGCCAAGGTGCGCTCCGGCTGGGAGGACCTCGTCCTCGCCGGCGGCGTGGAGTCGATGTCCCGGGTCCCGATGGCCTCGGACGGCGGCGCCTGGTTCAACGACCCCATGACCAACCTCGCCGTCAACTTCGTGCCCCAGGGCATCGGGGCCGACCTGATCGCCACGATCGAGGGCTTCTCCCGGCGGGACGTCGACGAGTACGCGGCCCTCTCGCAGGAGCGCGCGGCCACCGCCTGGAAGGAGGGCCGCTTCGACCGCTCCGTCGTCCCCGTCAAGGACCGCAGCGGACTCGTCGTCCTGGACCACGACGAGCACCCGCGCCCCGGCACCACCGCCGACTCCCTCGCCAAGCTGAAGCCGTCGTTCGCCGACATCGGCGAACTGGGCGGTTTCGACGCCGTGGCCCTGCAGAAGTACCACTGGGTCGAGAAGATCGACCACGTCCACCACGCGGGCAACTCCTCCGGCATCGTGGACGGCGCCTCGCTCGTCGCGATCGGCTCCAAGGAGGTCGGCGAGCGCTACGGACTCACCCCGCGCGCGCGGATCGTCTCCGCCGCCGTTTCCGGCTCCGAGCCGACCATCATGCTCACCGGACCCGCCCCCGCCACCCGCAAGGCGCTCGCCAAAGCCGGGCTCACCATCGACGACATCGACCTCGTCGAGATCAACGAGGCGTTCGCGGCCGTCGTGCTGCGCTTCGTCAAGGACATGGGCCTGTCCCTCGACAAGGTCAACGTGAACGGTGGCGCGATCGCCCTCGGCCACCCGCTCGGCGCCACCGGCGCGATGATCCTCGGCTCGCTCGTCGACGAACTGGAGCGCCAGGACAAGCGGTACGGGCTCGCCACCCTCTGCGTGGGCGGCGGCATGGGCATCGCCACGATCGTCGAGCGCATCTAGTCCCCAGCGGCAGCAGAGACTTCAGACCTCAACGGAGACCCCTGACATGACCGAGAGCACCACCATCCGCTGGGAACAGGACGACACCGGCGTCGTCACCCTCGTCCTGGACGACCCGAACCAGTCCGCGAACACCATGAACCAGGCGTTCCGCGACTCCCTCGCCGTGATCACCGACCGCCTGGAAGCCGAGAAGGACTCGATCCGGGGCGTGATCTTCACCTCCGCCAAGAAGACCTTCTTCGCGGGCGGCGACCTGCGCGACCTCATCCGGGTCACCCCCGAGACCGCCCAGGACCTGTTCGACGGCGGCCTCGCCATCAAGCGCAACCTGCGCCGCATCGAGACCCTGGGCAAGCCGGTCGTCGCCGCGATCAACGGCGCGGCCCTGGGCGGCGGCTTCGAGCTCGCCCTCGCCTGCCACCACCGGGTCGCCCTCGACACCTCCGGCACCAAGATCGGCTGCCCCGAGGTCACCCTCGGCCTGCTCCCCGGAGGCGGCGGAGTCGTCCGCACCGTACGGCTGCTGGGCATCGCCGACGCCCTGCTGAAGGTCCTCCTCCAGGGCACGCAGTACAACGCGACGCGCGCCCAGGAGAACGGCCTCGTCCACGAGGTGGCCGCCACGCCCGAGGAACTGCTCTCCAAGGCCCGCGCCTTCATCGACGCCAACCCCGAGTCGCAGCAGCCCTGGGACAGGCCGGGCTACAAGATTCCCGGCGGTACGCCCGCCAACCCCAAGTTCGCCGCCAACCTGCCCGCCTTCCCGGCCACCCTGCGCAAGCAGACCAACGGCGCGCCCTACCCGGCCCCGCGCAGCATCCTCGCGGCCGCCGTCGAGGGCTCCCAGGTCGACTTCGAGACGGCGCAGGTCATCGAGGCCCGCTACTTCGTCGAGCTGGCCGCGGGCCAGACCTCGAAGAACATGATCCAGGCGTTCTTCTTCGACCTCCAGGCCGTCAACTCCGGCGCCAACCGGCCCCAGGGCATCGAGCCGCGCCAGGTCCGCAAGGTGGCTGTCCTGGGCGCCGGGATGATGGGCGCGGGCATCGCCTACTCGTGCGCCCGCGCGGGCATCGACGTCGTCCTGAAGGACGTGTCGGCCGAGGCGGCGCAGAAGGGCAAGGGCTACTCCGAGAAGCTGTGCGCCAAGGCCGTCGCCAAGGGCCGTACGAGCCAGGAGAAGGCCGACGCGCTGCTCGCCCGGATCACGCCCACCGCCGAGGTGGCCGACCTCGCGGGCTGCGACGCGGTCATCGAGGCCGTCTTCGAGGACACCGGCCTCAAGCACAAGGTGTTCCAGGAGATCGAGAGCGTGGTCGCCCCGGACGCGCTGCTGTGCTCCAACACCTCGACCCTGCCCATCACCGCCCTAGCCGAAGGCGTGGAGCGCCAGGACGACTTCATCGGCCTGCACTTCTTCTCGCCCGTCGACAAGATGCCGCTCGTCGAGATCATCAAGGGCGAGCGCACCGGCGACGAGGCCCTGGCACGCGCCTTCGACCTGGTGCGGCAGATCAAGAAGACGCCGATCGTCGTCAACGACTCGCGCGGCTTCTTCACCTCACGGGTGATCGGCCACTTCATCAACGAGGGTGTCGCGATGGTCGGCGAGGGCATCGAGCCCGCGTCGGTCGAGCAGGCGGCCGCCCAGGCCGGCTACCCGGCCAAGGTGCTCTCCCTGATGGACGAGCTGACCCTCACCCTCCCGCGCAAGATCCGCAACGAGTCGAAGCGGGCCGTCGAGGAGGCGGGCGGTACCTGGGCCGCGCACCCCGCCGAGGCCGTCATCGACCGCATGGTCGACGAGTTCGGGCGCCCCGGCCGCAGCGGCGGCGCGGGCTTCTACGAGTACGGCGAGGACGGCAGGCGGGCCGGGCTGTGGCCGGGGCTGCGTGAGCACTTCACCAAGGCCGGGCGCGAGATCCCGTTCGAGGACATGCAGGAGCGCATGCTCTTCTCGGAGGCGCTGGACACCGTCAAGCTCCTGGAGGAGGGCGTCCTGACGTCCGTGGCCGACGCCAACATCGGCTCCATCTTCGGCATCGGCTTCCCGGGCTGGACCGGTGGCATCCTCCAGTACATCAACGGTTACGAGGGCGGGCTGCCCGGATTCGTGGCACGCGCGCGTGAGCTCGCCGAGCGCTACGGCGAACGGTTCGAGCCCCCGGCGCTGCTGGTCGAGAAGGCCGGGAACGGGGAGGTCTTCACGGACGCGCGCTGACGCGACCGTCACGCGGTCGGAGCATCCCCGGCGTTCTCTCCGCCGGGCTGCTCCGGCCGCGTGTCCTTGAGCCATTCGCCCAGTTCCTGCCGCAGCGACCGCTGGAACGCGGTCAGCAGGGCCTGCACCACCAGCGGCTGCATATGGGCCGACAGCCAACGCACGTCGTCCGCGTCGCGTTCCGACACCTCACCGCGCAGCAGCCGCGACAGCTCGCGGGCCGCCGTACGGGAGTGTTCGAGCAGAACGCCGCGGGCCGCGAGGATGGCCTCCTGGGACAGCGGGACGTCCAGGAGTTCCACACCCAGACGCAGCAGGCCCAGGTCGACGCGGCAGGCGTCACCGTCCCGCTCCACGACGCCCATCGCCGCGAGACGCTCCAGGTCCTGCTCCGTCAGCGGGCGCCCGGCCCGCCGCCGGAGCTCCTCGAGGGTCAGTGTCTCCGCCGAGTCCGGAGCCCACGAGGACACCACGGCCCGGTGCACGGCGAGGTCGTGTGCGGTCAGGTCCGGCGGCAGCCGGTCCAGATAACGCTCGATGGCCGCCAGCGTCATGCCCTGGTGCTGCAACTCCTCGATCAGCGCCAGCCGCGCGAGGTGCTCCCGGCCGTAGTGACCGACCCGGCGCGGGCCGAGCACCGGAGGCGGCAGCAGGCCCTTGGTGCCGTAGAAGCGGACCGTGCGGACCGTGACGCCCGCCCGGGCGGCCAGTTCGTCGATCGTGAGGGTCGGCTCCTCGGCATGGGTCGTCATGTGCAGCAGTATCGCTGTCTCACCAATGGTGTGAAACCTGCGGTCAGCGGGTGAGAAGCACCGCTCTGTGACGCGGAACACCGGGTACCCGGTGATCTCTCTGGGAAGGTGCTGCATTGGTCTGTACCGCGACACAAGGGTGGGTGCGGGCCGGGAAAGTACGGACACCCGGGCCCATGAGGCCCGGGCGCACCAGAGAGTGGAACCACCCGTGAGCAAGGACGCCGTGGAACCGGCACAGGCCGCCATCCATCCCCGGGCGCCCGGGCGGGCCTGGTCACCCGGCTGGACTTCCGGCTCAAGGGCAGCCCCGTCACCGAGATCGCCACGGTCGTCTTCCTGCTGGTCTGCCTCGGCATGATGTGGAACGACCCCGAAGTCGGCCGCAAGACCCTCCTGCTCGTCCCAGTCATCGCCGCGCTGCTGGCCGGCGGCTGGTTCGGGGTGCGGCGCCGGGTCTCGAAGACCGCGGACCAGGAGCTGAGCGAGCTCACGAAGTAGCAGGCCACGGCCACTGTCAGTGGCATCGCCTACGGTGGCGTCATGTCGGAGATCACGTATGTCCGGGGTGACGCCACCGCGCCGTCGGGCAAGGGCGTCAAGGTGATCGCCCACGTCTGCAACGACCTGGGGGGCTGGGGGAAGGGCTTCGTCCTCGCACTGTCGCGCCGCTGGCCGGAGCCGGAGGCGCGGTACCGCGCATGGCACCGCGGCCGCGCCGCGAACGACTTCGGCCTGGGCGCGGTCCAGCTCGTGCGGGCCGAGCGGTATGTGTGGGTGGCCAACATGATCGGCCAGCGGGGGACACGGACGGGCAGCAAGGGCGCGCCCGTGCGGTACGAGGCGATCGACACGGCGCTGGCCCGGCTCGCCGACGAAGTGATCGAACTCGGTGCCTCGGTGCACATGCCCCGCATAGGCTGTGGTCTGGCAGGCGGAAAATGGTCCCGGATCGAGCCCCTCGTCACGGAGCGGCTCGTGCGGCGCGGGATCGCGGTGACGGTGTACGACCACGGGGACGGCGGGGGATGACGGACAAGAACATCACCGACGGGATCATGACCGACGGCACCGATGTCCTGGTGCTCGGCGGCGCTGGTGTGGACACGATCGTGTACGTGCCGGAACTGCCGCTCCCGTACGCCGACAGCTACATGATCGACTCCGGGATCCGCACCCGGGCCGGGCAGACCGGCGACTTCGTCGCGGTGGGCCTGAGCGCCCTCGGCCTGCGCACCCACCACCTCGACCTGCTCGGCGACGACCCCGAGGGCGACCTGGTGCGCGCGCTGCACCGGGAGCGGGGCATCGCGCTCACCGCGGTCCCGCAGCCCGCCGGCACCAAACGCGCGGTCAACCTGGTCGGCCCGGACGGACGCCGCCTTTCCCTGTACGACACCAGCCGGGGGCACACCGACGACCGGTTCCCGGAGCCGACGCTGCGGGCCCTGGCCGGGGCCAGCCGGCACGCGCACGTGGCCATCACCCACCCGTGCGCCCAGGCCCTGCCCATACTGCGCGAGGCCGGAGTGACCCTCTCCACGGACCTGCACGACTGGGACGGCGAGAACCCGTACCACGAGCCCTTCGCCCACGAGGCGGACGTCGTCTTCCTCTCGGCGACCGCCCTGTCCGACCCCGAGCGCACCATGCGCCGCATCGCCGAACGCGGCCGGGCCGAGGTGGTGGTGGCCACCGCCGGCGCCGAGGGCGCGTACCTGCTGGCCGACGGCGAGCCGACCCGGATACCGGCGGTGCGGCCGCCCGCACCGGTGGTGGACTCCAACGGCGCGGGCGACGCCTTCGCCGCCGCGTTCCTCTTCGGCAGGCTGTCCGGCGAGCCGCCGCTGCGGTGCGCCCTGTACGGCGCGGTGGCGGGGGCCTACGCGTGCACGGTGCCGTCGACGCAGACCGACGCCATCGGCCGGGAGGAACTGCTGGGCCGGGTGGCCGAGCTGGAGTCGGCCGGCCTGTGAGGCGCGGGGGCGGGGGGGGGGCGCCCCCCCCCCCCCCCGCCCCCGCGGCGGCGCCCCCG
>NZ_JBHYKH010000489.1:0-6858 GCF_042741275.1 Streptomyces sp. NPDC058964 | reverse complement strand
ACGCGGTGCTGTGCACCAGCGTGGTGTGGCTGTGGTTCGACGACGCGTCCGGCGTCGACGGATTCCTCGGCAGCAACATCTATACATGGATCACGTTGGGCCTGCTGCTCGGCCTGCCGGCCGGTCAGCCGCGCATGGTCCGGCCTCCCTTGACCCGCAGCGCCAGCACCAGGGCCCCGGCGCCCAGTCCGGCGGCGCCGGCGATGACGCCGGGACCGGACCAGTCGGAGTCGTCGTCCGGGGCCGCCGGGGCGGCCGCCGCGGCCACCGGGGCCGCCGACTTCGCGCGGAGCGCGTCCAGCGAGCCGACCGGATCGACCCGTCCGGCGGCGGCGAAGCCCCAGTCGAGCAGTGCGCGCGCCTCCTCGTACACGGTGAACCCGCCCTCGGCCTGAGGGTTCATCACGGTGACGACGAGCGTGCGCCCGCCCCGGTGCGCGGCGGCGACGAGCGTGTTGCCGGCGTTGCTGGTGTACCCGTTCTTGATGCCGATCAGACCCGGGTACGGCGCCACCCCGTCCTCGCCGGTCAGCAGCCGGTTGGTGTTCTCGATGCCGAACGACCCCGCGCCGTCGGGGAACCTGGCGTCGGTGGTGGAGCAGTACCGGGCGAAGTCCGTGTTGCGCAGTCCGGCCCGGCCGAAGACGGCCAGGTCGTAGGCCGAGGACACCTGGCCGGGTGCGTCGTAGCCGTCGGGCGAGACGACATGGGTGTCCAGCGCGCCCAGCGCGCGGGCCTTGGCCTGCATCCCGGCGGCCGTCCGGTGCCAGCCGCCGTTGAGGGACGCCAGCACGTGCACGGCGTCGTTGCCCGAGCTGAGGAAGACCCCGCGCCACAGGTCCGACACCCGGTACGTCTGTCCCTCGACGACTCCGACCAGGCTGCTGCCCTCGCCCACGTCCGCCAGTTCCTCCTCCCGCACGGTGTGCCGGACACCGCCGGGCAGGACCGGCAGCACGGTGAGGGCGAACAGTGTCTTCAGAGTGCTGGCGGGCGGCAGTCTGCGGTGCGCGTCGCTCGAGGCCAGCACATCGCCGCTGCCGGCGTCGGCCACCAGCCAGGACAGCGCGGAGACGTCGGGGACCTCGGGCGCCCCCGGATGTGCTCTGACCTGTGTTCCGGACCGGTAGAGGACCGATGGCTGCGGTACCGCGGTTCCGGTGCGGGAGGCCGCCGCGGCGGGCGTCAGCGCCAGCACGCCCGCCACGCAGAGGGCGCAGGTCGACATGGCCACCCGGGAAGAGAATCCGATAGTCATATGGTCAACGTAGGAACGGTCCAGGTGTACACCGCGCTGTCAGGGCCGGACGACGTACGCGAGCAACCCGGATGCCGCACCGGGGCCACGGCGGCCCCGCGTGCTAGCCCGTCGGCAGCGTCGGCTGGACACGGCGCAAGAAGGTCGCGTTGTCGGGGGTCGCGCGCATCCGCTCCAGGAGGGTCTCCAGGTTCGCCGGACCGCCGTCCCGGGACTGCAGGGCCCGGCGCAGGCCCCGTACGGCCGTCAACTCGGCCGGTGACAGGAGCAGTTCCTCGCGACGGGTGCCGGACGAGGTCAGCTCGACGGCCGGGAACAGCCGCCGCGAGGCGAGCTCCCGGTCCAGTCGGAGCTCCATGTTGCCGGTGCTCTTGAGCTCCTCGAAGAAGAAACCGTCGGCACGGGAGCCGGTGTCCACCAGCGCGGTGGCGAGGATGGTGAGCGAACCGCCCTCCTCCGCCTGGCGCGCGGCGCCGAAGAACCGCTTGGGACCGAGCAGCGCCGCCGCGTCGACACCGCCGCTCAGGGTGCGGCCGCCCGAGGCGGCCGCGTTGTTGTGGGCCCGGCACAGCCGGGTCAGGGAGTCGAGGAGGATCACGACGTCCTCCCCGTCCTCGACGAGCCGCTTCGCCCGCTCGATCACCAGCTCCGCGAGCGCGATGTGCTGTTTGGGCGCCCGGTCGAAGGTCGAGGCGTACACCTCTCCGCGCACGGAGCGCCGCATCTCGGTGACCTCCTCGGGACGTTCGTCCAGCAGCACCACCATCAGGCGGCACTCGGGGTGGTTGCCCGCGACGGCGGCCGCGATCTGCTGGAGCAGCACGGTCTTGCCGGTCTTCGGCGGGGCCACGAGGAGCCCGCGCTGGCCCTTGCCGACGGGCGCGAACAGGTCGGTGACGCGACCGGCCAGGCCCGACGCCGGGTGTTCGAGGCGGATCCGCTCGCGCGGGTGCAGAGGAGTGAGGTCCCGGAAGTGCCGGCGGCCCCGGAGCTCCTCGGGCGTACGGCCGTTGACGCTTCGGACCTCCGTGAGGGAGCGCTGCGCGCCGCGGACGCCCTCGACGAGGTCGCCCCTGCGCAGGCCATGACGGCGGATCAGCGCGGACCCGACCTGGAGGTCGGAGGGGGAGGGCAGCCAGCCGGCGGCGCGCAGATGCCCCTTCCCGCCCGCGTCGATGTCGAGGACACCGGTGACGTTCTGGGGTGTCGCGGGCCGCTGCTGTACGGGAGGGTGTTCGAGTGTGGTGGTCATCGGTGGTCCTTTCACGGACGGAAGGCAGGGGAAAGGGGGAGTGGGCCGCGAGGGGGAGGCGTGCCTGTGTGCCTCCGGGCGGCGGGAACAGCACCCCGGGGACGTGAGCCCTGCGAGGTGGTGCTGGGAAACCGGTGCGCCGGGCCGGTGAACGGCGGGCGGATCGGCGTGAAGAACGTGAAGAAGGGGAACTGGCACCGGCGTCCCACGACGGGGCGTACACAAGTGCTGACCGCATGGTACCACTCGATGGAGCAGTACGGCTGTCAATGACCTCAACGTGCCGTCGGTGCGGGCTATTCCGCCGACGGCGGCTGCGTCCGGGGAAGGCCCCTGACCTCGATGTGAGTCGACGTGGAATCCAGGTTCGGAAGAGGCCCCGGTGAGCTTACGATCGGCGACGTCCCGTCCCGTCGTACGGCCGTCAGGAGAGAACCCGGTGCAGACCTCGTCGCCCACGCCACCGCACCGACCGGACCCCGCGGGCGGCTGCCCGCACGCCGAAACAACGCACGGCTGCTGGCGCGCGGTGCCGTGGCGCCGGTCGTGCTGCCCGGAGGCATCGAGGGCATGGCCGTACTCGGGCACGAGGCGCTCAGGGAGTTCCTCCAGCACCCCGATGTGGCCAAGGACGCGGCGCACTTCACCGCGCTGCGCGAGGGGCGGATACCCGAGGGCTGGCCGCTGGCGACCTTCGCGACCGTACGGGGCATGACCACCGCCGACGGCGGCGACCACCGCAGACTGCGGTCGCTGGTCAGCCGGGCGTTCACCCCGCGGCGGGTGGAGGAACTGCGGCCACGGATCGAGGAGTTGACGGCCTCGCTGCTCGACGGTCTGGCGCGGGCGGCGCAGGAGGGCGACGGCGTCGCCGACCTGCGGCAGCACTTCGCACTGCCCCTGCCGATGGGTGTCATCAGCGAACTGCTCGGTGTCGACGCGGAGTTCAGGGACCGGCTGCACCACCTGTGCAACCAGGTCGTGGCCACCGACATCGGCCCCGAGGAGGCCGTCGCCGCCAACCGCGAACTCGTCGGCATCCTGGCCGCGATCGCCGCCGGCAAGGCCGAGAGGCCCGGCGACGACCTCACCAGCGGGCTGATCGCCGCGCGCGACGAGGACGGCGACCGGCTCGGCAAGGAGGAGCTCATCGGCACCCTGGTGCTGATGATCATCGCCGGACACGAGACCACGCTGAACCTGATCACCAACGCGGTACGGGCCCTGTGCGGCCACCCGGACCAGCTCGCCCTCGTGCTGAAGGGCGAGGCGGGCTGGGCGGACGTCGTCGAGGAGACGCTGCGCTGGGACGCACCGGTCAGCTACTTCCCGTTCCGTTACCCCGTACGGGACCTCACCCTCGACGGCACGCTCATCCCGCGGGGCACACCCGTGCTCGCCGGGTACTCCGCCGCCGGGCGCGACCCGGCCGCGCACGGCCCGGACGCCGACCGGTTCGACGTCACCCGCCCCGCCCGTCCCGACGCCGTACGGAACCTCTCGCTCGGCCACGGCGCCCACTACTGCCTGGGCGCCCCGCTGGCCCGCCTCGAGGCCACCGTCGCCCTGGAGCGGCTGTTCACCCGCTTCCCCGGCCTGGACCTCGCCGTGCCCGAGGACACGCTCTCCCGTCACGCCAGTTTCGTCGGCAACAGCGTGCGGGCCCTTCCCGTGCGCCTGCGATGAGTACCTGATGCGTACCCGATGAGCATTCGCCGAAGGCCCGGGCCGGCCTCGCGTCCGTCGCGTCGACGGCGCGGTGCCCTCACCCTCACGGTGGCGTGACGACCGGGCGCCGGCGCGGCGCTCAGGCGGACCGTGCCTCCGCCCGAGCCGCCTCCTCGGCTATCCGGTCGAACCGGGCGCCCATCGCCTCAGCCAGCGCCTGGGCGCCCGACAGCGGGCGGACCATGACCATGAACTCGTCGATCAGGCCGTTCTCGTCGACGTGGATGAAGTCGCAGCCGCCGACCGTCCGGTCGCCCACCCGGGCCGAGAACACCAGCGCGTGGTCGCGGCCGTCGGCGCCGGCGAGCTCGCGGTCGTAGCGGAAGTCCTCGAAGACCCGCACGACACCGCGCAGGATCGCGGCGGTGATCGCCTTGCCGCGGTACGGCTTGAACACGACCGGGCTGGTGAAGACGACGTCCTCGGCCAGGAGCGCCTCGACGGCGTCGAGATCGCGGGCCTCGACCGCCTCACGGAACGCGCGCATCGACTCACCTCATAGTCAATTAGTTGATTAGATGTCGATGAGAATAGGGTCCGCCCGCCGCCGTGTCCACAGAAACGGCACGCTGCCCCTAGGCTGGGCGGATGTTCAGCCCCGAAGGTCCCAGCCTCCGCGAGCTCGCCGTCCAGGCGCTGTCGTCCGTCGAGCGGGGCTACGACCTGCTGGCACCCAAGTTCGACCACACCCCGTTCCGCACGCCGGACTCGGTGCTGGAGGCGGTCGCGGGGGCACTCACCCGCCTCGGTCCCTTCGGGCACGGGCTCGACCTGTGCTGCGGCACCGGCGCCGGGACGGACGTGCTTGCCCGGGTGTGCCGGGACAGTGTCACCGGCGTCGACTTCAGCGCGGGCATGCTCGACGTGGCCCGGCGGCAGCCCCGGCCCGGAGGGCCGCGGCTCGCCTGGGTGCGCGCAGACGCCCGGGCGCTGCCGTTCGCCTCCGCCTTCGACCTCGTGGTGAGCTTCGGGGCCTTCGGGCACTTCCTGCCGCGGGAGCTGCCGGGGCTGTTCGCCGAGGTCCACTCCGTACTGCGGCCGGGCGGCCGCTTCGCGTTCCCCGTGCTCGCCCCGCCCCGGCCGTCGCGCCCGGGATTCTGGATCCTGCTCGGTTTCGACACGGTCATGCGGGTGCGCAACGCCCTGTGGCGGCCGCCTTTCGTCATGTACTACCGGGCGTTCCGGCTGGGGGCCGTGCTGGCGGAGCTGGAGCGTGCCGGATTCGCGGTGGACCTCTACGCCCTGCCGGAGTTCGGGCGGCGCGACGACGGCAGCCCCCGCGCCCGGCTGGTGGCGGCGCGACGCCTGCCGTAGCGCCCGGCGCGCGTCCGGCGCCGGTCAGTCCGCCGCGGGCACCGTGAACTCGTAGACCAGCGCGTCCTGCTGGGCGTCCACCAGCAGATCGGTGATTTCCAGCGGGCGGGCGAACTGGTCGTGCACGCGCCGCGTCACCCGTACCGAGGAGGCGTCGGTGGCGTGGGTGATCGAGTCGCGGTGGTGCAGGGCCAGGCCCGCCCTGCGCATCCAGTCGTAGGCCCGCTGCAACTGCGCGGCGCACGCCCCGTCGGCCCGGTCGCGGTACCGGCCCAGCTCCTCCACCTCGGACAGCGCCACCGCCGAGAAGGACGTCAGCGCGGTGCGCAGAGTACGGCCGTCGGGTGCGGCGGACTCGTAGCGGTGCACCAGCGTCGGCCGGTGCGGGGCGAGCCCCAGGGCCGCGGCGTGCTCCTCCGGAGGCGTCTCCCAGGTGACGGTGGCCCGGTCGACGGCGCACGGGTCGGCGGCCCGGACGCCCACCGGGAAGGACAGCGACACCGGGTCCTCCACCGGCCTGCCGGGCAGCGTGGCATGGCTGCCCCGCCGGTCGGTCGCGACCAGGCCGTCGCGCCGCAGGACGTCCAGCGCCTGCCTGACGGTCTGCCTGCTGACCTCGAAGTGGTCGGCCAACTGCCGTTCGCCGGGAAGTCGTTCACCGGGCGGGACGGTGCCGTCGCGCAGCTCCGCGAGCAGGTCCGTCGCTATCCGCCGGTACAGGGGCCGGCCGGCCGTCCGCGGGTGGTCATGGGGGGTGGTGCGGGCCATGCCGCGCCTCCTGTTGGTCACAAGACGTAGTCGTTCGGGCTCATTGCGCGACCACATCTAGCATTGGTCTAAACCATCAGGGAAGAGCGGCCCGCCGGTTCGGCCGAAACCGAACCGCCCGGAGCCCGGGTCACAGCGCGCGGTACACGGCGTCGACCAGCGCCATCTTCCTCGGGTCGTCGGCGACACGAGGCCCCATCCGGTTCATCACGTAGCCCAATGACACCCCGTTGTCCGGGTCGGCCAGACCGCACGAGCCGCCGAAGCCGTCGTGGCCGAAAGCCCGCGGATCGGGTCCGTACGATCCGTGCGGTCCGCTGAGCCACAGGCCCAGTCCGATCTCCGTCTCGTGGTCGAAACCGGCCCCGAGCACCAGGTCGCGGCAGCTGCCCTGCCCCTCACGCACCCGCTCGGCGGCCTCGGGGGAGAGGATGCGCCGGCCGCCGTGGCTCCCGCGCCCGGCGACGACGCCGTACAGCGCGGCGACGGCGCGCGCCGTGCCGTGTCCGTTGACGGCGGGGAGCGCGGCCGCCCGCCC
>NZ_JBHYKH010000488.1:0-6862 GCF_042741275.1 Streptomyces sp. NPDC058964 | reverse complement strand
GACCAGGACGGTGCCCCGGATCCCTCCGCCGGCTCCCCCAACGACACCTGACGGCGCCCACCGAGCCGTACCAGCGCCGACCCCAGCAGGGCAGCGCTAAGCGGCCATCAGCCCGCACATGCGGCGCATCGCCGGACCATCCGCGCCCGGGGCGGACCCGTACCGGGCCCGGTGCTGGGGGCTGGGGCTGTGGCGACTCAGCCGCCCCACACGCTGAGGACGGCCCAGTGGCACGGAGGAGTATGGGTGCGAGCCGCTCGCCAGAGGGCGAGGCCAGCCGGTCCACTGCACGGAAGGGGGAAGAGGTCCGGGTAGCGGGCGTTCTTCTCACCGTTGGTGCTGTCCCTGACCCACTGCTGGGCGTTCCGCAAGGCCTCGGCTGGCGGCTCGCCCGCACGCCGCCAATTGCGGTGGAATTCGGCCAGGAGTGCGACTGTGGCCGGTTGCTCCGGAACGGCCCACTGTCCGGCCACAACTCCGGCGAAGCCGGCCCTGAGCAGTGCGCCGGGAAAGCCGACCGCCTCGTCGGGCAGGTCCGTTCCGATCAGGGCGGTCTCGCAGCCGCTCAGCACGGCAAGCCGACCCGCGCTGAACCCCCCTGCCAGGATGTCGCCGACGGTCAGCCTCCCGCCGTCGGCGAGCAAGAGGGCGCTGTGCAACGGGGCGCCGACCTCCGCTTTGGCATGGCAGGCGGCGTGCAGCACGTCGTCCGCTCCCAGTTCGGCCACCTGCCGCAGGACTCCGGACTCGGTGGCGTTCGCGCCGCTCAGCGTGTGACTGTTGCCGAACTGGGCCATTGCAGCCCTGACCTCCCAGGTGGCCCAGGGCAGGGGCTCGGCCTCGTTCGGCCGTGGGTCGCAGATCGCGAACAGTCGCGCGGCCGGATCCGGCGGCCTGTGCGCGCGACCGAACGCCGACGCTGCGTCGGGCGCGTAGGCGAACGCACGGTCGTCCAGGGCATAGCGGCGCCGGGTGGGCGAGTCGCGGTCCGGACGCCAGGCCGCGTGCAGCGGCAGGAGGGACAGCCAGCCACCGGGTACTACGGTCAGCCGCTCCGTCCCTCTGGTCTCCGTGGTCTCCGCCAGCAGGGGGCCGACGCAGGCTTCCCACAGCCAGGCGGTCAATTCGTCCAGCGCCCGTTCCCAGGCAGCACTGTCGCGGCGCCGGTGGTCGTAGCTCTCGAAGTAGCGGATGGCCTGTTCCTCGACGCGACGGCGGGTCAGGGCGGGCAGCATGCGGTGCGAGACGGCGCCGTCGGGCTGCACGACGAGGAGGAAGCCTTCCGGGGCGCAGGGGTGGATGTAGGCCAGAACCGTGCCGGTCGGTGGGCACACGAGCTCCCGGCCGTGAGGCTGTCGGGCGGGGCCGGCTTCCCACGCGACAGGCTGGTACTCGGGGGCTTGTGAGGCGCACGGTGGCGCCAGGGCGAACGCCGGTGCGGCCGGGTCGCCGTCAGAACGCTGTGCCATGTCGGCCGGACCGGCCTCATCGGGTGCCGCTTCCTGGGTTGCCGCCCGGTCGGCCGCCGCGGCACGCCACAGCAGCAGGCGGCCCCGCTCCACGACACTCGCCGCCCGCGCGGGCTCCCCCAGCTGCAGCCAGGCATGGGCGGCCTGCGCCGGCAACTCGTGGACGTCGCGAAGCCGCAGCTCCTGGTGGTGCCGGGTGGACTGGGCGTCCACGAGCAACTCCATGAGGTCCATGGCTCGTCCGTAGGCCTCCACCACCTCCGCCCACCACTGGTTGCGTACGGCCCAGGCACCCCAGTTGGCTGCGGCCACCAGTGCGACCCATGGAGTTGTGGCGCTGGAGCTCGCCTGTCGGTAGGCCGAGCGGGCGCGGTCGCGGTGCCGCTGGTCGCCTGCTCGTGCGTACAGGTACCGGTGAGCGTTGGCGAGGTTGCCCAGGGCGAGCATCTGTGCCGCGTCATCGCGCGCGAGCCCGGCGGCCTCCGCCAGCCGTTCAGCGGCCCGTGCCAGCTCATCAGCGACCTCGGGCGGCTCGTCGGCGTCACGGGTGCCTTGAACGAGCCAGGTGTTCCGCGCCCGCTCATAGCGCATGAGCAACGCGTTGCCGAGGTTGAGAACGAACGACGCCCGCTGCTCGGTGGCGTCGCCGGGCAACTGCACAAGTGCTCGTTCCAGCTGACGTACGGCCTCGTCCCGCGACTGTTCCGCGTCGCCGCCCTCACGGCCGTCCGCGCGATGCGCCTCCGTCGCCGTGTCGTCGACGAGGTTCGCGCTCTCGGCCAGTGCCGTGCCCAAACGGCCGCGGATCAGGCCCTCGTCTTCGGTCCCCTCCCCCGCCTCGAGTGCCTGACGGTGGACGTCCAGCGCGGCCTCCATGGCCTGCTGAGAGGCCGTTGCGCGCGCTCGCTCGGTCATGACTAGAGCCACGTTGGAGAGGTAGCGCGGCAGCTCCGGATCGTCCTGGCCGGCCGCCTCCCAGGCATCCGCGAGCGCAGCACCGGCACGCTCCAGGTGGGCGAGGGAAGCAGTGGCCTCGTAGAGATCCATGAAATGCATGCCCAACTGGGTCAGGTACGGGGCCTGGTACTGCGGCGAGACCTCTCCAGCCACCACGGCGGCCTTCCGTAGCCATTCGGTCGCGTCCGCCGGCACGCTCGTCCCGTCGCCGGCCCGCGACTTCGCGGCGGCCACACGTCCACGCAGCCGCAGCGCCTTGGCAGTGCTGGCGGCATCGCCCGTCGCCCGGGTCTCGGCAGCGGCCGCGTGCGTGGCGGCTGCCGCGAGGTCCGCGGTGTCTCCCCGTGCCTCCCAACGCGCGAAATGGGCCATGGCCAGCTGGTACGGCACATAGCTGTCATCCGCCCGCCCTTCCTGGTCGAGCGCGCTGCCCAGGGCGGCAATCGCCTCGTCCAGATCCCCAGGGACGCAGAAGTGCTCGTATCGGTCCATCACGGCGCTGCCCAAGTTGCTCAAGGACGCGCCCAGGTCGGGACCGGCCGGGGTCACACGGGCCGATTCCCGGAAGGCGACCACGGCCCGGTCGAGGCTCCGCCGCTCCTGCCGCTGCTCCCAGCGCCGGATCCACGCGGTCCCGAGCAGGTTCAACAGCGAAGCCCGGTCCGTCGCGTCCGCGGGAAGCAGCCGCTCCGCCCGGTCGAGCAAGGCGAGCGCCAGGTCCAGGTCCTGCGGCATTCCCGCGGCCTCGTGACAGTCCAACAGGGACACACCGGCGAGCAGCAACGCCGGTACGTCCTCGGCCGACCACCGCAGCAGCTCGGCCGCCGCCCGCCTCATGCCGCTCACCGATACCCGCCGCTCGGCCCGGTGCACCGCCCGTACCGCACGGGCCCGTCCACGGTGCGCTCGTCCTGCCATGGCCTGCGCTCCCCCCGGTACAACCTCGGTCACTCGGTGAAGGTCGGATCGTCCTCGTCCGAACCACGGACCAGATACATCGTCAGCCGACGGCCGAACTCGCGCTCCTGCGCCGGGGACTGGGGGCGCGGCCAGCGCAGCTTTTCGTACAGGTCCCAGCGGTGCACATCCGCCGTTGCCTCCAGCAGGTCGGAGAACGCCTCGGCGTGCCGGGGCACCCAGCTGCGCCACGCGGCCACCGCAACGAGGAATCCGGCCGGCGCCGCCCACCAGGCGAGCGGCGCGAATCCGATGAACGCCGTCCCCCACACGACCGCGCCCACCGCGCTGTCCAGCGCCCCCCGTGCCGCGAGTAACTCCTGCCGGGCAGTGTCGGGAAGCACGAGCCACCACTGCGGCCATACGGCGACGAGATCGAGTCCGTACTTGTCGGCGGGACGGCTCTCGCCCGCCCGCAGGACATTACCGATGCGGGTCGGCATCAGCCGTGCCTCCGCCGACGGCACCCTCCTGCGCTCGCGGTCAAGGCGGATGAACTCTCCCTGTTCCTCGGACGTTCCTCCGCCGCCGCGCACCACGGGCGCCAACTCGCGCAGCCGGGCCGATCTGCGCCGCTTCGCCTCGGCCACGGACTGCACCCGTCTCCGTCGTACCGCGGCCGCCCACCTGGGCCAGTACCCCTCCATCAGGCGCAGTACCGGATCGCCGAGCCGCCGCACCACGATTCCCGACGCCACTACCCCGCACAGCGCCGCGATCAGGACCGCGACCTGCACAACCGTGGCCTGCTCGGAGATCCAGCCGGACACGGTGTCCAACGGCCACGGCCCGCCACCGGAGACGGCCCAGACCAGCAGCCCACCGATCCAGAACACCAGGGCAGGACCGGCGGTCGCAGCCCAGCGATCACCCAGCTTGCTCGCCACCGACTTCCAGAACTCGTTCAGCACGGCAGGTACTCAACCGCGCAGGAGCGGCAGGGAATGTCCCGGAGTCGGACAGCGCGGGACGGGCTCGCCCACCTCCAACCGCCACCACACGAAATCGCCCTCGCGGCAGTGGTACGGCTCGGCGTCCACGACCTCACCGTCCCCGGCGGGCCTGCCGCCGGTCCGTTCTCCGGCGCGTTGAACCTCCGGTGGCCGGTGCTGCGGATCCTCCAGCACCTGCGCCGCCCACGAGTGCAGTTCGGACCGCGACATCAGCAGTTCGGCGACCTCCCCTGCCACTTCCTCGCCCGTGACCGAACGAGCCAGCAGTGCCGCCAGTTGCGCGTCCAGGCCGGCCGCGTCCTCCTCCCCCACCAGCGCCACCAGACGGCTCCGCGCCACCCGTGCTGTTTCCAGCAGCGCATGCTCCACTGGGCCCCCTTCCAGCACTGCCCGCCTCCGGCCCGGCCGCCCTGACCTGCACTGCCGACCCGGCCCTGCCTGTCCGCCGCATCAACCTCGCCACCGGCGAGCCTATGATCCCCTCAGGCTCTACGGTGCCACAACTGGCTGACATCTTGCCCATAGACGCCGATACCCTGCCAGCTCTTCAGGCGGTTGATACAACGCTCGACCGTGCTGCGTCGTTTGCGGGCCTCGCGGTCGATGGAGGCCGTCCGCCGCTCCCGCCTTTCCGCTTGCGGTTGGCGACCTGATCGGCCGATTGCGGGATCACCGCCTGGATGTCGCGCCGACGGAGATGCTGACGGATGGCACGGGGCAGTAGGCCCGATCGGCCAGGACCAGCCCGGGCCGGGTACGCGGCCGGCCAACCGGCCGGGGCACGCACGATGCGATGACTCCGCCGCGTGCCAGGACTTGGGGCCGGATCGTTCGGATGGCGGGACTTCCGCGACCTGGTCGTCCGCGCTCGGATCCAGCTTGGGGCCCGATCGTGCTGGTCTGGGACAACGTCCGCCTCCACCTGACCGCCGGCATGAAGGAATTCATCGAGGCGAATGCCGCGTGGCTGACCGTGTTCCAACTGCCGGCTTACGCCCCTGACCTCAATCCGACCGAGGGTATCTGGGCGCTGGTGAAGCGCGACCTGGGCAACCTGGCCGCTGCGGACCTCGGCGAGATCACCAGAGCCGTGAAAACATCGACTCAAGAAGATCCAGTACCGCCCTGACCTCGTCGACGGCTGCATCGCTGCCACCGGCCTGAGCCTGGACGGCTGACCGACGTCGGGGACTGGTCCGGATCACGCATCCCAGTCCGCATAGTCTCCGATCGCCACGTCATCGCAGAAGGTCTCCCAGAACCCGTCGTCCGCGAGAGCGGTCCCGTCGATGCCGGAGACGAGCTCGCGCAGTTCTTCCGCCACCTCCTCGAACCTCTCCTCGTCGCCCTCCGCATAGAACGGGAAGCGTGCGATCACGGCCGCGATGCATCGGCTGAAGGAGTCGAGGTCGCGGTTCACGTGATGGGTCGTCGATGACTCGACATTGGGGATCTGCACCACGTGACCACTGGCCACGTCGACGGCGATGCGACCGAACAGGCCACTCGTCGCGATGGCGACCAGCCCCCGTTCACCGATCCCCCCGAAGTACACCGGCT
Organism: Streptomyces sp. NPDC058964; assembly: GCF_042741275.1. NCBI lineage: Bacteria > Bacillati > Actinomycetota > Actinomycetes > Kitasatosporales > Streptomycetaceae > Streptomyces > Streptomyces sp. NPDC058964. Next base: position 966 of record NZ_JBHYKH010000488.1, on the reverse strand, counting down.
CGCTCAGTGGCCGGTACTCGTATCCGATCAACCCGCCCGGGATGCCGGTCTCCCTGAGATCGACAGCGATCTGGGTGGGCACCTCGGATGGCGCCTCGATGGTGATCAAGACGAACGCGGGCTTCGGCAACTCCGACAGGGGCTGGCTCACCGGAAGATTCTCTCCCGATGGACTGCCCGGCAACACCCATAGGCCCGCGAGGCGGGCAACGCCCGCCGGGCAGCCGACCCCGACATCACCTATTCAAGTTCAGTAGCAACAGGGCACCGGCCCCCCAGATCCTGGGGTGCTCGACGTTGCCCTGTAGCCATCGACCGGGGGCTCGCCCCAGCATTAGCTGCGTATATGCCGATTCCGATACCTGCGAGTTGCAGCGCAACCACCGCGGCCCATCCGCCCAGCATTACGAGGAACACACCCAGCGCCACGTCCTACCTCCTCGGGGGGCTGCGCTCTGGCGGCCGGTGGCAGTGTGACATAGGCGCGAATGGCTGACACGGTTGGCCTGCGGCAACGTGACGGCCCAGCCGCCCCGACAGGGCGCAACCGGCCCCACGAGAACCACCGGCGGCACGTTCGCTGCGGCTTTCATGGTCGTGTAGTTCCTCTCCGGGGCCACCGTACCGCGCGGTCGGCGAAGCGACTTTGGCCGGGAGTTTCAATGACCGAGTCAAGCTCGGGGGCCCCTGTGCTTGTGAGGAGCCTCCTGTCGGGGATCGTCTGTGCCTCAGCCGACGAAAGTCAGCCACGACGGTGGCTGTGCCGACCGATGAGGCGCGCGTGTGCCTCGCTGCACTCCCACCGGCCTCAACCACGCTGCCTTGCTCTATGTCGTCCAGAGCAAGGTGCCGGCCGCCTCGGGGTTAGGCACAATGCCGGTGACTTAGATGTCCTGCGTTCGTTGGTTGTGGTGTGGCGAGGGTGGGGCAGGTCAAGTCGCCTGCGGGTGAGCGTTTGTCGGACCG
>NZ_JBHYKH010000487.1:0-6873 GCF_042741275.1 Streptomyces sp. NPDC058964 | reverse complement strand
ACCCGGGACCACACGATCGCCGAGCAGTCGAAGAACTACCGCTACTCCACGGCCCATCAGGTGGTCATCGACGCCGACACCCGCCTGGTCGTGGTGGTCGGTCGGCCCCTGCCCGGCAACCGGCACGACTCCCGCGGCTGGGAGGAATCCGGCGCCAAGGCCGCCGTCGGCAGCACCATGACCATCGCCGACGGCGGCTATCAAGGGACCGGAGTCGTCATCCCGCACCGCCGCCGCAAGGGCGAAGAACTCCCAGCCTGGAAAGAGGAACACAACCGCTCCCACAAGCAGGTGCGGGCTCGCGTCGAGCACACCTTCGCCCGCATGAAGGGCTGGAAGATCCTGCGCGACTGCCGCCTGAAAGGCGACGGCGTCCATCACGCCATGCTCGGCGTCGCCCGCCTGCACAACCTCGCCCTCGCCGGATAGCCGAACAGGCGGCACTGCAGCCGCCCATGCCACTCCCGACTCCAAGATCGTTACGGGACAAGCCTTAGCGGGCGGGGAACGTTTGTACGGGCAGACCATGGACGGCTTCGACCTCGCCGTCATCGACGAGGCCCACGGAACGGCCGGGGACCTCGGCCGGCCCTGGGCAGCAATCCACGACAACACCCGCATCCCCGTCGCCTACCGGCTCTACCTGACCGCCACCCCGCGCATCCTCGCCCCCTTCGAGATCGATGACCTCGAGATCCACGACCCCTCCCCCGCCGCGGAGCAGTCCGAGCTGTCGGAGGAGGCGTTGTGGGGGCGGCGCCTGGCGCTGCTGCAGACCGCGCTCCTGGAGCACGCGGCCGCATACAACCTGCGCACCGTCATGACCTTCCACCAGCGCGTGGAAGAAGCGGCGGCGTTCGCGGAGCAGCTGCCCCGGACAGCCGCCGAGCTCTACGAGAGCGAGATGCCCGACCGGGCTCTGGCCCAGGCGGAATCCCCGACGCGCACGTCCGCTCTCACATGTTCCGGCGAACGATGTCGGTGATCACCGGGCGCGAGCCGGGCTCCGAAGTCGCCCTCGGCCTCCAGCTGAAGCACGCTGCCCGCCGGGCACTGGCCAACTGCACCACGCAGGGCTACGCCCAGATGGACACCCAGTGGGCCAAGGAGTTCGACCAGCAACTCGAGTACGCCGCCGCACTCCGGTTGGTCGACTTGCTCAGGGCCCGCCGGACAGGCGAGAAGGTTGCGGTCGGGCCCGGCGCCGACCGGGTGCACGCCGGCCTGGACCAGGTCATCTCGACCATGGACGAGGACCCCGCCTTGCGGACGCAGATCGCCGATGAACAGGCCGAGGCCGCCCTGCTCGCGACCCAGTTCACCAACCTGCACCTGGGAACCATCAACCACTGCATGTTCGACGCCTCGCAGGCCGAGTGCCACAACGAACTGCCCGCCGATCAGCGCGGCACGGCCCCGCTGATCGGCGCCTGCCAACCCGACCGCTGCCGCAACTCCGTGATCACCCGACGCCACGCTCCGATCTGGATCGCTGAGGAAGAGGACCTCACGGTCAGAGCCCAGGACCCCGCCCTGTCACCACCCGGCCGCGAGGCCGTCCTGATCCGCCTCGCCGACGTCTCAGCGCATCACCCGCGCGCTTCGCCAAGAAGGAGTCACCCCCTGATGCCGGTGTCCGCCAAGACCGCCACCAAGCTCCGCGAGGCCATGAGCAGGCTGCTGGCCGGCGAGCCCCTGCACACCGACGGCGCCCTCACCAAGGAGAACCTCGCCCGCGAAGCCCAGGTCAGCCACGCGACCGTCCACCGCGCCGACGACATCCTCGCCGAGTGGAACGCCAAGGTCGCCCGCCCCGTCCTCCGCACCCCCGGCGAGGTCGCCTGGGACGAGACGATCGCCCAGCTCCGCAAGCAACTCCCTGAGGCGAGAGCCGAGATCACACACCTCACCGGCAAACTCGACGCCCTTGCGACGGTGACCGCGAACCTCTACCGCGAGAACCTGGCCCTGAAGAAACGCGACACCAACCGAAGGCTCGCCCCTCTCCCCTCCTCCGAGTGAGCACTTTCAGGGGAGCGCAGGGCGCGTGCGCGATGCTGGTCGACCTCTCCGTGGAAACGCAACCACCCCCGCTCAGCGGGGCGACGGGTTCACCGGTTCTGGTGGAGTCTGGTGGTGGGCCCTCGTTGGTGGTGCGGCGGCGGTCTTCAAGCGATGGCACACCGTCAACACATGTCTCGGTAGCGCAGTTCAGGGAGGTAAGTCCGCCACTGCTCCCGCGTGAGCCCTCCTCCGGCCCGCTCACACACCGTGGCGGTGATGCGCGCCGGGTCGATGGGGTATGTCCGTAGCGGCACGTGCTTCCCGGCAGCCTGGAGAGTCCTGCCGTCGCGGAAGGAGAGTGCCAAGATCGGGTCCCCGGACGTCGGGAGCGGTGAACCCAACTGCTGGGCGGAAGCTACGTCCCACAGCGTTATAGTGCCGGCGTTCCCTCCCACGGCAAGGGTGCTGCCGTCAGGGGAGAAGGCCAGTGCTGAGACGGCTTCCCGGCCGTCCGACAGGTCGCCGTTCACTGTCCCGGCGAGCTCCGCGAAATGCCGCCGTCCGTCCCCGTCCCACAGGGACACCGAGCCGGTGTCGGTCCCGACCGCCAGTCGGTCGCCTGTCGGGTTGAATTCCAGCTCGCTGGTTGCGCCGTCTCTGCTGAGACGACGAACGGTCGAGCGGCCGGACGGGAGCGCAAGGAGCATGGAGTAGTCGGTGGCCAGGAGCCGGCCGTCGGGCCGTAGCGCGAGTGGCTGCTGTTTGTTTGTCGACGGGACGTAGGTCTCGTCCACGGGTCTGAAAGCTGTACGGCGTGTGATCCGTCCTCCGCTGCGTGCATCCCATCGCTCCCACTGATCCGATCCGGGCCGGTAAGCCAGGAGCACCTGCCCGTCCATGGTGAGTGCGATGCTCTCGGCGAGGTCCAGAGTGTCGTTGGTGGTGAGCTTCAGTGACGAGAACTCGCGGTTCTCACGCGTGTCCCAAATGCTGATCCGTTCCGGCCACGCGTGGGACGAAGCATGGTCGTAGGTGCTGGTGCCGTACGCGTAGGCGCGGCCGTTGTGGCTGAACACCATGTGGATGGCGCAGCGGTCCTCGATGTTGTTGGACTCGCAGTGCGCGGATCGCAGCCGCGTGAGGGGGCCTCCGGCCGTCTTGCGTAGTTCGAACTCGGCGGTGCTTCCCGCGAGCCGTGCAGTCGCGAGGTGCTGTCCGTCCGGGCTGAAGCGTGCCCACTGTGTTGTTTTCTGATGCCATGAGGTGTTTGCCGTGTCGTCGAACTCGACTGTCCTCACCGCGGTCCCGGTCACGTAGCGGATCACACCTTCCTGCGGGTCAATCCGCACCTCGGAGACATCCTCGTGACGGGGGGTGTAGTGGAGGACGAGACGTGGGGGACCGTCGATGCGCCACAGGCTGAGATCTTTCTCGCCGGTCACTGCCAGATATCTCCCGTCGTTGCTGAAGGTCACTTCTTGAGCCCCAGGGTGAGAGATCTCGCGTTTTCTTCTGGAAGTGGCATCCCAGATCCGCACACCGTGGTCAGTGGTGACCGCCAGCAGATTGCCGGCGCCGAAGGCTATGGAGTTGCCGCAGGCATTCCAACCGGCCGCACGTGCCCCGGGTGCGACTCGGTGTTTGCTGTGGACATCCCACACTTCCAGCGAGCCTGTGGTCGTGCAGACCGCCATGTACCGTCCGTCGGCGCTGACCAGCGCATGCTGTACTTCCGCTCCCTCGCGTGAGAGTAACCGTCGGTGGCGCCGGATATCCCACACCTGCGCGTCTCGCCCCCCTGCGACGATCAAGGTAGTGCCGTCGGAAGCCAGTCCCGCGTCAGTCACCGTGCCGCCCACCGGGAAGGGGTTTCCGACCGTGGCGCCCGTGTTGACATCCCGCACCTGAAGAAGTTCACCCAGGACAAGGAGTCGACGCGCGTCGCCCGACAGATCCATGGCATACCTTGGTTCGCCTCCCGAGCCCCTGGTACCAGGAAACATCCCGGTACGCCGGTGCCTTACGACGTCCCAACGCTGGACCCGGCCCTGGCCGGCAATGACGAGGGTTCGGCCGTCGGCACTAAGAAGCGTGCCGTCGTCGTCGGAGTGTTGCGGCAGGGGAAAGACGTCACGGTCCTGCTGCGTACTCGCCTCGTACAACGCGGCCTTGGTCTCCGTGGTGGCACTGGTCCGCCATGCGGCGACACTGAGACGCATGGCCAGCGCCGGATCCGTCGTGCGCAAAGAATGGGCAAGAGAGGCTATGCGCCGGGCTGCTGCCTCCGACCGGCGCCGGCCACTCTCCTGGTTCTGCTGCCAGGCCGCCACGCTCGCCACCAGAGCAAGCACTAGTAGGAGGGACAGGGATGCGGTGAAGGTACGCAGCCGTCGACGTTCCTTTCCGCGGGCCGCCCGGCTGGCCTTCAAGAAGTCCGTTTCCAGAGCGGTGAGTTCGGCGGAGCGCTCAAACGTGAAGGCCTCCTCGGCGGAGGCCAGCCGTACGCCACGATAAAGTGCGCCCGGGTCCCGCCCGTGGGTCTCCCAAGACCGGGCGTCCTGGGCCAATGCGCGGTGCAGAAGCAGTCGCTGCCGGTCTTCCTCGATCCAGGACCGTAACCGGGGCCATGCCGTAAGCAGTGCCTCGTGCGCCAGGTCCACGTGCTCGCCGTCCACTGTGACGAGGCGAGCCCTGGCCATGCTTTCCAAGATCTCGTCCAGGTCTCCCCCGCTGACCTGGTCCAATTCGCTCCGATCTACGGGGCGGCGGGTGTCCGGGGCGCCCTGTCCGGGGGTAACCAGCCGTAGCAGCAACCGTCGGGCCAAGCGGACCTGGTCGGACGACAGGCGGGTGTAGAGGAGTTCGGCGGTACCGGCAATGGCTCCGTGCAACCCGCCGGCTGCCTCGTAGGCGTTCTCGGTGAGGGCGCGGCCCTTGCGACGGTGCCAGGTTTCCAACAGAGCGTGGGACATCAGGGGCAGAGCGCCGGGTTCGCCTTCGACTTCGTCGAGGATGCGCGTGGTCAGCGTGCGTTCCACGATCAGCCCTACAGCCTGGGCGGGTTTGACGATTGCTTCGCGCAGTTCGTCACGGCTCATGGGGCCTGCCAGCACGGTGGCGTCCTGCAGGGCGGCGGTCAGCGCGGGGTGTTCGGCGCAACGGCCGACAAAGTCGGCGCGCACGGCGATGATGACGCGCAACTGGTTCACGGGTTCAGTGGCAGCCAGGAGCCGGTCGATGAACCGATCACGTTCGGCCGGGTCGTGGCAGAGGGTGTAGAGCTCTTCGAACTGGTCCACGATCAGCCACGTGTCCCCGTCGCCGTCCTTCGGCGTCAGCCGCTGCTCGTGGGTGCGCAGGGGGTGCTCGCCAGGGGTGAGGACGCGCAGCGCGGCTGGCTGTGGGGTGGCCTGGTCCGGGTTGCGGAGGCGGGGGATGAGGCCGGCGCGCAGCAGAGAGGACTTGCCGCTGCCCGAGGGACCGAACACGGCGGTGAACCGACGGACACGGGTCAGCTCGACCAGGCGGTCGGTGAGCTCGTCGCGGCCGAAGAACAGATTGGCGTCGCCGGGCTCGAAGCGGGCCAGACCCCGGTACGGAGGCTCGACGTCCTCATCCCCGGTTCGGGGTTCCGCCGCTACTTCAGCGGCCGCCTGCCGCCAACGCTCCTCCCACTCCTCCGGATCACCGCCGCACGCCCTCACGTAGGCCAGCACGACGGGCAGGGTCGGCAGCCGCTCGCCGCTGGCGGCCTGCGACAGGGTGCTTGTCCCCTGACCCGCGCGCTGCGCCATGACCCGGTAGGTCGGGCTCCCGGCTTCCGCCCGGAGTTTGCGTAACTCGGCCGCGAAGCGCGCCACCGGCCCGGTGGTGGGATCGAGTGGGCTTTCAGGACGTCCCGCCATCGACAGCTCACCCCTCTTGCCGCCCGCTTCTCCCGTGGATGCGGCGCGAGGTCGGACAAGGTACGCAACCTCCTGGCAGGAGCGCAATCCGAAGGCGCCTCCTTTGGCCAACACCGCAACGCTGCGCCCGTGACCTGCAACAAGTCCGTTGTTCAGGGCGGCGAAACCGGCTGCCCATTCAATTCCCGACCCGCTGAACTCGATGTCGTGAGCCCGCCGGGGCCCGCAACGGCGGCTCCAAGCTCAGTCCGCGGGCTCGCCCCGTGAATCAGTCCATCGAGGAAAGAGGCAGTACATATGCGTGCGCTCAAGCCCATCGGAATCGCCGCAGCGAGTGCTGGTCTCTGCTTGCACCGATTACCGCAGCAGGGGCTGCCGGCCTCGGACCGTCCGCGCCCCAGACCAACAGCAGCAGTGCAATTGCAGCAGGTTGGAACTGCCGTGACACCTCCAGCACCATCACAGGGTCAAAGGTCACAGCTCACATCTGCTGGAACGGTACGAAGGTGAGGGCCAGCGGGACGATCTACGACACGAAGGGCGACCACCACAAGGCCTGCGTCAAGGTCCACTACGTGACCCGTAACGGGGTGGCCACCTGGCTTGCCAGTTGCGACGACAGGGGAGCGGGAACCCACACCTCCTGGGGCCAATACGAACCCTACGGAAAGAACTACTGGATCAAGACATGCACCAACAACTGGACTGGCACGAGGTGTGACGCCCACTGGCGCTGAGCACACCCCGGCCGTGAACGGCGGAAAGCAGGCCGACAACATCCCTCCGATCTTGTGGCGATGTAACCGAGCCACAGACCAGAAGTTCTTTCCGCTAAGCAGAGTCCTCATGGCCCGGGGATCCGGCCGGCGCGAGGGAGCCGACCAGCGCTTCAGACCATGAACGCTGCTGGAGCAGGGCGGCCAGGCGATCTGCCGTCTGGGCGTCGTGCAGGCAGTGAGCAACG
>NZ_JBHYKH010000486.1:0-6877 GCF_042741275.1 Streptomyces sp. NPDC058964 | reverse complement strand
CTCGCCGCCGCGCCTGCCCCCGGTGCCGGCCGAACCGCCCTCGCCCGCTCCGCTCTTGCCCTTGGGCCGCTCCGGCTGTACCGGCAGCGGAACGACTCGCGTGGCGTCCATCGACTCCGGCGCGGGCGCGTGGATCACCGTGTTGAGCAGGGCGCGGGCGCCCGCGTCGTCGAGCCGCTTGGCGGGATCCTTGTTCAGAAGCCCGTAGATGACGTCCCTGAGCGGACCCGCGTTCTTGGGCTCCTCCAGCGGCTCGGTCATCACCGCGGTCAGCGTGGCGATCGCCGATCCCTTGTCGTAGGGCGGCACGCCCTCGACCGACGCGTACAGCAGGCCGCCGAGCGACCACAGGTCGGCCGCGGGTCCCGGCTTGTGTCCCCGGGCCCGCTCCGGGGAGATGTAGGAGGGGGCGCCGACGAGCATGCCGGTGGAGGTGATGGACGGGTCGCCCTCGACCTGGGCGATGCCGAAGTCGGTGAGCACGACCCGGCCGTCCTCGGCGATCAGCACGTTGGACGGCTTCACGTCGCGGTGCAGGATGCCCTCGCGGTGCGCGGAGCGCAGCACGTCGAGGATCGCGAGCCCGACCTCCGCCGCACGCTTCGGCTCCAGCAGGCCGTCCTCCCGGATGACCTCGGCGAGGGACTTGCCCTCGACGAGCTCCATCACGATCCACGGCCGGTCGTCCTCGTCGACCACGTCGAACACGGTCACCGCGCTGTTGTTGCGGATCCGTGCGATCGCCTTGGCCTCGCGCAGGGTGCGCGTGATCAGGCGCCGCTTCTCCTCCTCGTCGATGTTCGACGGGAACCGCAGCTCCTTGACCGCGACCGTCCGGCCGAGGGTCTCGTCCTCGGCGCGCCACACCGTGCCCATGCCGCCGCGGCCGAGCACGTCTCCCAGCCGGTACCGCCCGGCGAGAAGACGCTCGCTCTTGTCCTGACGAGTGTCCTGACGAGATGTCCCCGCCCGCTCCGCCTCCGACATGCGTCCCCTCATGCAACCCGCCCTGACAGAGCCTCCATTGTCCCTCACCCGACAAGTACCCGACGCCCAGGGTGCTCGTCACTTTGTGGTGCGGTCCGCACACCCTGGGACTCCATGAGGCACACATTCCGCTTCCGTGGATGATGGGCTCGACATGGAAGGAGCCAAGATGCCGTCACTTCGGACACTGCCGGCCATTTCGACGGCCCTGGCCGTCCTCATAGGCCCCGTCGCACTCGGTACGGCACCCCGGGCCGAGGCCACCGACGCGGTCCTTCCGCTGTTCGTCACCCGGGGCGGGGTGCCGGCCGCGGCCCTGCTGGCCGACGAGGACGACGGCTCCGGCGACCCGCCCGCCTCCCGCTACACGCGAACGGGAAGGGGCATCGCCCGCGCCGACCACTTCCGCGCCGGCAGCATCACCAAGACCTTCATCGCCACCGTCCTCCTGCAACTCGCCGCCGAACACCGGCTGTCCCTGTCCGACACGGTGGAGCAGCACCTGCCGGGTGCGGTGCGCGGGGTGCGCGTCGACGGACGGCGCATCACCCTGCGAGCCCTGCTCACCCACACCAGCGGTCTCGCCGACTTCACCACGGTCACCAGGGGTACCGTCCCCCTGACCCCGCCTCAGGCCGTGACCATCGCGCTCGCCCTCCCCCCGGCCCGCCCGGGCCGCTTCTCCTACTCCAGCACCAACTACGTCCTGCTCGGCATGGTCATCCGTCAGGTCACCGGCCACTCGTACGCCACCGAGGCCGAGCGGCGCATCATCGCCCCCCTGGGTCTGAGGGGCACCTCCTTTCCCGGGTCGCGCACCACGCTGCCCTCCCCGCACGGCCGTGCCTATACGGCCGGCGGCTCCGACGTCACCGATCTCGACCCGCGCGTGGCCGGCGCGGCGGGCGAGCTGGTGACCACGCTCGACGACCTGGACCGCTTCTACGCGGCCCTGCTGGGCGACGGACTACTGCCCCCGCGATGGCTGCGGGAGATGCTCAACACCCGGACCGCACATGGCTCGTACGGCATGGGGATATTTCCGGCGAAGCTCCCGTGCGGCATCACGGTGTGGGGACACAACGGCCGGATCTCCGGCAGCTACGTGCGCACCGCAGCCACCGTCGACGGCCGACGCGTCCTCACCTTCCGGGTGAACACGGACGCGATCGCGGATCCCGGCCTCGAACCCGCGCTGCTCGCGGCCGAGTTCTGCCCCCGCACCACGTAGAACGAGCAGGTTCCGAACACAGATCCCTATTCACGGCACTCGTTCGGGTGACAACCGCGCCCAGCCGCCCGAGCGGCTCGGGCCGCTCCCGCTCGGGCCGCTCGGCCCCGCTCACAGCGGCACGATGTCCGGCGCCCCCAGCCGTGCCGCGTCCGCGGTCTGGTCGTCCGGCTGCAGCTGCGACTCCCGCTCGGCCTCCACCCGCTTCTCGTAGTGCTCGACCTCGCGCTCGATCTGGTCCTTGTCCCAGCCGAGGACGGGCGCCATCAGCTCGGCCGCCTCGCGGGCGCTGCGGGTGCCCCGGTCGAAGGTCTCGATGGAGATGCGGGTGCGGCGGGTCAGCACGTCGTCCAGGTGCCGCGCGCCCTCGTGCGAGGCTGCGTACACCACCTCGGCGCGCAGGTAGTCGTCGGCGGCCTGCAGCGGCTCGCCGAGGGAGGGGTCGGCGGCGATGAGACCCAGGAGCTCCTCCGCCATCGAGCCGAACCGGTTGAGCAGGTGCTCCACGCGTACGACGTGCAGTCCGGTCCGTGCGGCTATCCGCGCCCGCGCGTTCCACAGTGCCGGGTAGCCTTCCGCGCCGAGCAGCGGGATGTCCTCGGTGACACATTCGGCGACCCGCATGTCGAGACCGTGCACGGCCTCGTCGACCGCGTCCTTGGCCATGACCCGGTACGTCGTGTACTTGCCGCCCGCGACGACCACCAGTCCCGGCACCGGATGCGCCACGGTGTGCTCGCGCGACAGCTTGCTGGTGGCGTCGGACTCGCCCGCCAGCAACGGGCGCAGTCCCGCGTACACACCCTGGACGTCGTCGCGCGAAAGGGGTACCGAGAGCACCGAGTTGACGTGTTCCAGCACGTAGTCGATGTCCGCGCTGGACGCGGCCGGATGGGCCTTGTCCAGGTCCCAGCCGGTGTCGGTCGTGCCGACGATCCAGTGGCGTCCCCACGGGATGACGAACAGGACGGACTTCTCCGTGCGCAGGATCAGACCGGTCGTGGAGTGGATGCGGTCCTTGGGGACGACCAGGTGAACGCCCTTTGAGGCGCGGACGTGGAACTGTCCCCGCTCGCCCACCATCGCCTGGGTGTCGTCGGTCCACACTCCCGTGGCGTTGACGACCTGCTTGGCGCGGACCTCGTACTCGCCGCCGCCCTCCACGTCCCGCACCCGGGCGCCGACGACCCGTTCGCCCTCGCGCAGGAAGCCGGTCACGCGCGCGCGGTTGGCGGCCATCGCGCCGTACGACACCGCCGTGCGCACCAGTGTCGCCACATATCGGGCGTCGTCCATCTGGGCGTCGTAGTACTGCAACGCGCCGACCAGGGCGTCCTTGCGCAGCGCGGGGGCCACGCGCAGGGCGTGACGGCGGCTCAGATGACGGTGCACGGGCAGGCCCCGGCCGTGGCCGCGGGCCATCGACATGGCGTCGTAGAGCGCGACGCCCGAACCCGCGTACAGCCGCTCCCAGCCCTTGCGCTGGAGCGGGTACAGGAACGGCACGGGCTTGACCAGGTGGGGGGCGAGCCGCTCGAGCAGCAGGCCACGCTCCTTCAGGGCCTCCCGGACGAGGGCGAAGTCGAGCATCTCCAGATAGCGCAGCCCGCCGTGAATGAGCTTGCTCGACCTGCTGGACGTGCCCGACGCCCAGTCACGGGCCTCGACCAGCCCGGTGGACAGGCCGCGGGTCACCGCGTCCAGCGCGGTCCCGGCGCCCACCACCCCACCGCCCACGACCAGTACGTCCAGCTCGCGCTCGGCCATGGCCGCCAGTGACTCGGCGCGCTGCGCCGGCCCCAGTGTCGCTGTCCTCACCGCTGCCTCCCGCTGTCGATCGATCACGTCGGTCGCGTCGGCCGCACCCGGTGGGCGAAGCCCGGTCACGTCTTCCCCTTGCCCAAATTCTGACCGGGATGCCCGACTTCAGCCACCACTCGCCCCCGCCCTGTGGACAACGGAAGCGGAACCGCCGGAAGACACAAGAAAACAATCCACCAGAACGGTCATATTTACTCCTAGTGTGACATTGCGCTCGCTCGTACTGTCCACCGGGCTTGCGCACCTGTCCCGCTTCGGTTACTGGGAAGGACGGCCCACGCCATGCCCGCAGACCTCGCCGTCATCGGACTCGGTCCCTACGGCCTGCCCCTCGCCCAGGCCGCCGTGGCCGCCGGCATCGCCACACTCGGATACGCCACGGGGCCCGAGGCCGGCTCCCTCAGCCCCGCCGAACTGCGCCGGATGCTCTCGGGGGGCTTCCGGCCCGCCACCGACCCGGCCGGGCTCGGCCGGGTACGCACCGCGGTGATCTGCGCACCGACCGCACGGGGTGCGGACGGCGGGCTCGACCTGAGCCAGGTGGAGGCGGCCGCCCGGACCCTGGCCGAGCGGCTGCGCCCGCGCACCACTGTCATCCTGGAGTCACCGGTGCGCCCGGGCACGACCGAGGACTTCCTCCGCCCCCTGCTGGAGGAGGGCTCGGGGCTGAGCGCGGGCCGCGACTTCCACCTCGCCTACTCGCCCAGCCGCGTCGACCCCGGCAACCGCGACTTCACCCCGGCCAACACCCCCAAGGTCATCGGCGGCCTCACCCCGGCCTGCACCGAGTCGGCGGCCGCCTTCTACGCGCGGCTCACCGACAAGGTCGTCCGCGCGCGTGGGCCTCGCGAGGCAGAGACGGTGCAGCTCCTGGAGACCAACTTCCGGCACGTCAACATCGCCCTCGTCAACGAGATGGCCGTCCTCTGCCACGACCTGGGCGTCGACCTGTGGGACGTCATCCGCTGCGCGGAGACCAAGCCGTTCGGCTTCCAGGCCTTCCGGCCCGGACCGGGTGTGGGCGGTCACGGGGCCCCGCAGGACCTGACGGGCCACGCGGGCCGCACGCTGCGCATGGCGGAACTGGCGCAGCAGGTCAACAGCCGCATGCCCCGGTACGTCGTGCAGCGCGCCGCCGCCCTCCTCAACGAGCACGGGAAGTCGGCCCGCGGCGCACGCGTGCTGCTGCTTGGCGTCACCTACAAGGCGGACCTCGCCGACCAGCAGGGCACCCCGGCCAAGGAAATCGCGGTCCGGCTGATGGAGCTGGGCGCATCCGTCAGCTACCACGACCCGCACGTGGCCTCCTGGAACGTCCTCGGCCGGCCGGTCCCCCGCGCCGACTCCCTCTACGAGGCCGCGGCGGGCGCGGACCTCACGATCCTGCTCCAGCAGCACCGGACCTACGACATGCAGGGCCTGTCGGTGAAGGCCCAGTTGCTGCTGGACACGCGGGGCGCGACGCCGACGGGGGCCGCGCACCGGCTCTGAGCGGGAAAAGCCTGGTGGCGTTGTCGGTGGTGACTGTTAATCTCCCCCACGGTCGTCGCGCAAGCGCGCGTGCGCCCTTCGTTCCACCATCCAGCTTTCCAACCGGCACTTCCGGCCGGTTTGCCCTGTCCCGTGGGGGGATTCCTGTCATGAGCCAGTCAGTCACGCCTCCGTCGCAGCCCGAGCCGGCCGACGCGGCCCCGACCGCCGAGCAGGCCCCGGTCGCCGCGCCGTACGCCGCGCAGCCGGGCGCCGTACCGCCGCCGCTGCCGGTGCCGCCCGCGCCGGGCAAGGACAACATCGCCGTCGGCCTGCTCGCGGCCCTCGGCGCCGCCGTGGTCACCGCCGTCGTCTACGGTCTCGTCATCGGCCTCACCAAGCACGAGATCGGCTGGGCCGCGGTGGGCGTCGGCTTCGTCATCGGCCTCGCGGCCGGGCGGATCGGCGGCCGCAACCCCGTCCTCGGCATCGTCAGCGCGGTCCTCGCGCTGGGCTCCGTCTACCTCGGCCAGCTGGTCGGTGAGGCCATGATCGGCGCCAAGGAGGTCGGGGTGAGCTTCAACGAGGTCTTCTTCCAGCACTTCGGCATCGTCCAGGAGGCGTGGAAGGCCGACGCCGACCCGCTCACCTTCGTGTTCTTCGCGATCGCCGCGTGGGCCGCGTTCTCCGCCGCCAAGAAGGCCGCCGCCTGAGCCGACCCGGCCGACCTGGGAGGCCGACGTCGATGAGGGCGGCGCATCGGTTGTGAACCGGGGCGCGCGGCACGGCTCGGGCTCCGGGGCTGGTGGAGTACGGCCGGCCCCACCGGTACCGTACGGAACCAGGTGGAGCCCACCGCAGCGGGTACTGCAGCAGGCTCCTGGATGGACCACGGAGTGTCCGCCCCTAGGTTCCTTGGGGGCGGCCGCTCACCATCCGAAAATCCGCAAGATCCACCTCCTCCGGCACTTGACCGTCCGAAGACGGATTTTCGGTCCCGGCGGGTGGGCTTGCGGTGGCGGCCCATCGGCACCCCCTTCCACGACGCCGTCCATGCCCGGTGGGACGGCCGTCGGAAATCGGGCCGGGCCCCGAGGAGCCGGGGTCCGGAACCAAGTCCTTGGAAGGGGGCACCTCAGAAACCTGGGGCGCCGATCGGGACGCCATCGCCCACGGCCCCGCTCACCAGCCCGTTTTCGCCCCGAAGGCAACCGCGCGCCCCCGCACCACCCCACGCGCCCCACGAGGCGCCCGCGCATGCGGAAGGGGGGGGGGGGGGGCCCCGCGGCCGCGCCCCCCGCCCAGGCGGACGGCGGCCCCCGGGGGGGGGGGGGGCCCCCCCCCCCCACCCCAGCCAGCGACCAGGAG
>NZ_JBHYKH010000485.1:0-6884 GCF_042741275.1 Streptomyces sp. NPDC058964 | reverse complement strand
CGGCGGCGGGGGGCGATCGCGGGGGGATTTCCGCCCCCCGAGCCCGAGTCCGGCTGCGCACGGCCGCGGCCGGAACGCGTGGCCGGGTCGCACGTCCTTGGCCGACGGACCGCAACGGAACCGGCGTTCAGCCGGTGACCTGCCGGTAGGAGTACACGGTCGTCGCCACCGCGCACACGCCCGGCGGGATCACCTCCGCGCGCAGGGTGCCGGTCCCGGTGTCGTAGTCGACGCCCTCCGCCTCGAAGGTGCCGCTGCAGACGCTGGAACGGGGCAGCGCGAACAGGCTCGTCACCGAACCGGTGACCGGCCGCCCGTCCAGCCCGTGCGACCGGTCGACCTGGAGCAGTGGCCGGATCTCGGGGAACAGGCTGCCCGAGGCGTCGTCCGAGGCGCACACCAGACGGGTGCCGGTGACGAAGTCGCAGCCCTGGATGTCGCGCACCGGCCGGTCCAGGGTGATCTGCCCGGCCTGCGGCAGGTCACCGCCCCTGGGCGGGGTGGACGGGTTGAGCAGGGGAGCCGGGAAGACCTGGAGCCTGTTCTGGTCGCCCCACTCGCCCGACACCAGCCACTGCCCGTCGGGCGAGACCGCGGCGAAGGAGTTGTTCACCTTCTCGCCCGGGTCCAGCCGGTGGGTGTAGTCGTAGCGCTGTCCGGACGGCGTGGTGACCTCGTACATCTTGGACGTGGCCGTGTCCGCGCCCTGGTAGGCGTCGAAGACGTAGCCGCGCGCGATGTCCGGGTCACCGACGTGGTTCCAGCCCTTGACCCGCAGGTCCAGGGGGATGTCGAGGAGCCCGCGGTGGAGCAGCGAGCCGTCCGCGCGGCTCGCCAGGCCCTGCCCGCCGCCCAGTGTGCCGGTGTACGACGTGTCCGTCCGCTCCCAGTGCGCCTGCCCGGACGCGAAGGCGCTCGGGGCGCCGAGGGCCAGGGCGGCCGCCAAGGCGGTGACGGAGAACAGCTGACGCTTAATCATGAACCTGCCAAATCAACGAAGATGGGGTTCGAATACAACCACGTATCGGCCCACGGGTCACCGTTGCCGGGCTCGTGGGAGATCGGTCCGTGCGGGTCCACGGAAGCGCCCGGATGCCCCCCGCCGTCCCGGTTGCCGTTGCCGTTGCCGTTGCCGCTGCCGTTGCCGCTGCCGACGCTGCCGCGCAGCCGGACACGTCCTCGGTCTGTACGGCCTTGCTGCCGGGCGCCTTGCAGGCGTCGCGGCCGGTCACCGGACCGCGCACCGCGCCCCGGATCACATCCACGCAGCACCGGCGCGGCGCCGTGCCGCCCGGCTCGTCGTAGTCGGCGGGCGCCCGCCACGGGGAGGGCCTGGGAACGGCGGTGAGCAGGGGTTGGACGAGCAGGCCCTCGCCGTCGTCACCCGAAGCGTCGGCCGCCTGGCGCGGCGGCACCGTTGTCGTACAGCCCGGCGCCCGCGCGCCCGGCCGGACTGCCGTCGCTCACGCGTTGCAGAATTCCGTGCTCCCGGAACTCCCGGTTGAGGCCGCCCCGATGACCCGGCGTGGACTCGATGGCCGCCCGACGGTCCGTCAGGGTGCCGTTGCCGTTGCCGTTCCGTTGCCGTTGCACGGGAGTACTCGCACTGTATGAGGGCCTTGGTCCGGCGGCCCGGCAGGGCGTGGGCGACGCAGTCCTCGAGCGGCGTGCACCAGGGGCGGGCGATGTCGGAGCCGTCGTCGGTCGCCGCCCGGTCCGGCTCGGCGGCCCCTCGTACCGGACCGCCGCGCCGGATCGCGCCGGCGCACCCGGCCCGCCGCCGCGTCGTGGCACGCCCCGTGGCCGGACTCGCCGCCCAGTGACCGGACCACGACCGAGGGGTGGTTCCTGTCGCGCAGCACCGTCCGCGAGACCCGTGACGACGGTCAGCCGTGCGACCGCTCGCCGGGACGCACGACGTCCGTGAGGTCGAACTCGGCGGCCAGGCGGGAGGCCTTGCGGATGCCGAGGGGCCGCCCGCCCGGTCATCCTTGGAGGAGGCGGGCGTCGAGGCGGTCCTGGCGGGAGAGGTGCAGTCGTGAAGCTGACGATTCTGGGCGGTGGCGGATTCCGTGTTCCGCTCGTGTACGGGGCGCTGCTGACGGACCGCGGCGAGGGGCGGGTGACGGAGGTCGTCCTGCACGATCCGGACGACGGCCGGCTGCACGCGGTCGCCCGTGTGCTGGCCGAACAGGCGGCGACCGTCGCCGACGCCCCTCGCGTGACCGCCACGACCGGCCTCGACGAGGCCCTGCGCGGCGCCGACTTCGTGTTCTCGGCGATCCGGGTCGGCGGCCTGGCGGGGCGGGCCGACGACGAGCGGGTGGCACTGGCGCAGGGCGTCCTCGGCCAGGAGACGGTGGGCGCGGGCGGCATCGCCTACGGTCTGCGGACCGTGCCGGTCGCCGTCGACATCGCCCGCCGGGTGGCCCGGCTGGCTCCCGACGCCTGGGTCATCAACTTCACCAACCCCGCGGGCCTGGTCACCGAGGCCATGTCCCGCCACCTCGGCGACCGCGTCATCGGCATCTGCGACTCTCCGGTCGGCCTCGGCCGCCGCATCGCCCGGGTCCTGGGCGCCGACCCGAACGAGGCCTGGATCGACTACGTCGGTCTCAACCACCTCGGCTGGGTCCGCGGTCTGCGGATCGCCGGCCGCGACGAACTCCCGCGTCTGCTCGCCGACCCCGACCTGCTCGGCTCCTTCGAGGAGGGCAGGCTCTTCGGCACCGACTGGCTGCGGACCCTGGGCGCGATCCCCAACGAGTACCTGCACTACTACTACTTCAACCGCGAGGCCGTAAGCGCCTACCAGCAGGCCGAGCAGACCCGCGGCGCCTTCCTGCTCGACCAGCAGGCCCGCTTCTACGAGGAGATGCGCGACCCCGGCGCGGCCGCCCTCGCGGCCTGGGACCGCACCCGCGCCGAGCGCGAGGCCACCTACATGGCGGAGAACCGGGAGACGGCCGGCGCCGGTGAGCGCGACGCCGACGACCTCTCCGGCGGCTACGAGAAGGTGGCGCTGGCGCTGATGCGGGCCATCGCCCGCGACGAACGCACGACGCTGATCCTGAACGTGCGCAACGAGAGCACGCTCTCCGTGCTCGACCGCGACGCCGTGATCGAGGTCCCCTGCCTGGTCGACGCCAACGGCGCCCACCCGGTCGCCGTCGACCCGCTGCCCGGCCACGCCACCGGCCTGGTGTGCGCGGTCAAGGCGGTCGAGCGCGAGGTGCTCGCCGCCGCCGGGTCCGGCTCCCGTGCGACGGCCGTGAAGGCCTTCGCGCTGCACCCGCTCGTCGACTCCGTGAACGTGGCCCGTCGGCTGGTCGAGGGGTACACCGCGGTGCACCCCGGCCTGGCCTATCTTGAGTAAGCGCTTTCACCCCCGCTTCCAGGAGACCCCATGCACGACGAACGCCGCCGGATCGAGGAGCGCGTCGAGCGCCTCCACAACCAGCGCATCAAGCCCGCGATCCACGCCGCCACCGCCCCCTTCGAGGTCGAGGCCTGGCAGGCCCCGGGGGAACCGGTGTCCTTCGAGGAGGCGGCGGCCGCCCCGTACGAGCCCTTCGCGATGGACACCCCGTGGGGCCCGCCCTGGGGCACCACCTGGTTCCGGATGCGCGGACGGGTGCCCGACGCGTTCGCGGGCCGGCGCGTCGAGGCCGTCATCGACCTCGGCTTCGTCGGCGACTGGCCCGGCAACCAGGCCGAGGCCCTCGTCCACCGCACGGACGGCACGCCGCTGAAGGCCGTCAACCCGCTCAACCAGTACGTGCCGATCGCCCACCCTGCGGCGGGCGGGGAACAGGTCGACTACCTGGTCGAGGCCGCCTCCAACCCGGACATCCTCGCCGACGGCTTCGCCGCCCCGACCCCGCTCGGCGACGTGCTCACGGCCGGCGACAAGCCGCTCTACACCTTCCGGCGCGCCGACATCGCCGTCCTCGACGAGCAGGTCTGGCACCTCGACCTCGACGTCCAGGTGCTGCGCGAACTGATGCTGGAACTCGGCGAGCACGACCCGCGCCGGCACGAGATCACGCATGCGCTCGACCGCGCGATGGACCTGCTGGACCTGGACGACATCTCCGGCTCGGCCGCCGAGGTGCGCGCCGCCCTGAAGCCCGTCCTGTCGAAGCCAGCGAACGCCAGCGCGCACATCGTCTCCGGTGTCGGCCACGCGCACATCGACTCCGCCTGGCTGTGGCCGATCCGCGAGACCAAGCGCAAGACGTCCCGTACCTTCTCCAACGTCACGTCCCTGGCCGACGAGTACGAGGAGTTCGTCTTCGCCTGCTCGCAGGCCCAGCAGTACGAGTGGGTGCGCGACAACCACCCGCACGTCTGGGCCCGCATCCGGGAGTCCGTGAAGAAGGGCCAGTGGGCGCCGGTCGGCGGCATGTGGGTCGAGGCCGACGGCAACCTGCCCGGCGGCGAGGCGATTGCCCGCCAGCTGATCCACGGCAAGCGATTCTTCATCGAGCACTTCGGCATCGAGACCAAGGGGGTCTGGCTGCCCGACTCCTTCGGCTACAACGCCGCCTACCCACAGCTCGCCAGGCTCGCCGGCAACGAGTGGTTCCTCACCCAGAAGATCTCCTGGAACCAGACCAACCCGTTCCCCCACCACACCTTCTGGTGGGAGGGCATCGACGGCACCCGCATCTTCACCCACTTCCCGCCGGTCGACACCTACAACGCCCGCTTCAGCGGCGAGGAGATGTCCCGCGCGGTGCGCAACCACCGCGACAAGGGCGGCGCCACCCGCTCGCTCGCCCCCTTCGGCTGGGGCGACGGCGGTGGTGGCCCCACCCGCGAGATCATGGAGCGCGCACGGCGGCTGAAGGACCTCGAGGGCTCCCCGAGGGTCGAGATCGAGCACCCCGACGCGTTCTTCGCGAAGGCCCTCGCGGAGTACCCGGACGCCCCGGTGTGGGTCGGCGAGCTGTACCTGGAGCTGCACCGCGCCACCTACACCTCCCAGGCCCGCACCAAGCAGGGCAACCGCCGCTGCGAACACCGGCTGCGCGAGGCCGAGTTGTGGGCGACCACGGCCGCCCTGCACGCGCCGGGCTACGCGTACCCGCACGAGAAGCTCGACCGCCTGTGGAAGACCGTGCTGCTGCACCAGTTCCACGACATCCTGCCCGGGTCGTCGATCGCCTGGGTGCACCGCGAGGCCGAGGCCGAGTACGCCCGGGTGGCCGGGGAACTGGAGCGGCTCACCGCCGCAGCCGTGGCCGCGCTGGGCGCGGGCGGGACGCGCGTCTTCAACACCAGCCCGTACGACCGCGCCGAGGTGGTCCGCACGGCGGACGGCACACCGGTGTACGCCGAGGTGCCCGCGAGCGGCAGCGCCCCCCTCACCGGCGCCGAACCCCCGGCGCCGGTCACGGTGTCCGGGCGCGTCCTCGACAACGGCCTGGTCCGGGTCCGGGTGGCGGAGGACGGCACCCTGTCGTCCGTACTCGATCTGCGGGCGAACCGTGAAGTCCTCGCGGGCCGGGGCAATCTGCTGCGCCTCCACACGGACCTGCCCAACCACTGGGACGCCTGGGACATCGACAAGCACTACCGGAACCGGTACACCGACCTCCTGGAGGCCGACTCGGTCACCGTCGTCGAGGACGGCCCGCTGGTCGGCGCGATCCGCGTCGCACGCTCCTTCGGCAAGGGCTCGACGATCACTCAGACGATCACCGTCCGGGCCGGCAGCCCCCGGATCGACTTCGAGACCGAGATCGACTGGCACGAGGCCGAGAAGATCCTCAAGGCGGCCTTCCCGGTGGACGTCCGGGCCGCGCACTCCTGCGCGGAGATCCAGTTCGGCCACGTCCAGCGGCCCACCCACACCAACACCAGCTGGGAGGCGGCCCGCTTCGAGGTCCCCGGCCACCGCTGGGTGCACATCGGCGAACCCGGTTACGGCGTCGCCGTCAGCAACGACTCCACCTACGGCCACGACGTCTCCCGCACGGTCCGTGAGGCGGGCGACGCGAGATGGCGGTCCCCCCGGCCGGAGGCTGGGGGAGGAACCACCACCACGGTCCGCCTCAGCCTGGTCCGCGCCCCGCGCGTCCCCGACCCCGGTGCCGACCAGGGCCGGCACCGCCTCACGTACTCCCTGCTGCCCGGAGCGGACATCGAGGACGCGGTCGCCGAGGGCTACGCCCTCAACCTGCCGCTGCGCGTGACGGATTCGGCGGGCGCGCCCGAACCCGTCGTGACCGTCGACGGCGACGGCCTGACCGTCGAGGCGGTCAAGCTCGCCGACGACGGCTCGGGCGACGTCGTGGTACGGCTCTACGAGTCCCGCGGCGGCCGCGCGAGCGGAGTGCTGCGCGCCGGGTTCCGCCTGGCGGGCGCCCAGGTCACCGATCTGCTGGAGCGGCCCCTGGAGCCGGTGCCCGTCGCCGACGGCGCGGTCGCCGTCGCACTGCGGCCCTTCCAGATCCTGACGCTGCGCCTGCGACGGGACGCGGCGAGCTGAACCATGCTCCGGCAACCCTGGTTCACCGACGGCAAGTTGGGGGTCTTCGTCCACTGGGGCATCTGCGCCCTCGACGGTGTCCAGGAATCGTGGTCGTTCTACGACGGCATCGTGCCCCGCGACCGGTACGTGTCCCGGCTCGACCGCTTCACGGCCGTCCCGCTGCGACCCCCCTGACTCGGCGAAGCCGTTCGCCCGCGCGGGTGCCGGGTACGCCGTGCCGACCGGCCGGCACCACGACGGCGTCGCCCTGTGGGACACCGCCCACGGCAACCTGAACGCAAAAGGGGCGGCCCCGGGCGGGCCCGCTCTACGCGCCGGGGGGCCCCAATACCCCCCGCGGGGGGGGGGGCGCGCGGCGGGGGCGGGGGGGGGGGGGGCGCGCGGG
>NZ_JBHYKH010000484.1:4331-6925 GCF_042741275.1 Streptomyces sp. NPDC058964 | reverse complement strand
CCCGGGTGCCCCCGGGGGGGGCCCGGTTCGGGGTTCCTGGGCCCCCGCCCCGGGGGGCCGGCCACCGGCGCGGGCGGGCCTGGGGCGGGGGGCCGGGGGGGTGCCGGTCGTCGGTCCGTACGACGGGGGAACCGTCGGCGGTGCGGGCGGAGTCGGCGGTGCCAGCGAGTACGACGTGGCGGCCTGCTCCGGGCCGGGGCGGGCCGCGGCGGCGAGCATGCGCTCGACGGTCTCGGCGTCCGGCCGCGCCGCGGGGTCCTTGACCAGCAGGCGGTTCAGGACGTCGGTCAGGGCGCCCGCGCGCATGGGTGGCGGTACGGGTTCGTACAGCACTGCGGCCAGCGTGGCCAGTGTCGTGTCCCGGCGCAGCGGGTGGTCGCCCTCGACCGCCACGTACAGCATCATCGCCAGCGACCAGAGGTCCGCCTCGGGGCCTCCCGGCCGGCCCGAAATGCGTTCAGGTGCCATGTAGTCGGGGGTGCCGATGATCGCTCCGGTGACCGTGAGCGTGCTCGACTCGCGCAGCGCCGCGATCCCGAAGTCGGTGAGGACCGGGCGGCCGTCGCGGCGCAGCAGGACGTTGGCGGGTTTGACGTCACGGTGCTGCACGCCGGCGGCGTGCGCCGCGCGCAGTGCCGACAGGACACCCTGGCCCAGCCGGGCCGCCTCCGCGGGGGCCATGGGGCCTTGAGCGAGCCGATCGGCCAGCGAGCCGCCCTCGACCAGCTCCATGACGATCCACGGATAGGTGTCGCCACCGCCGTCGACGATGTGGTGGATGGTCACGACGTTCGGATGGTCGACCCTGGCGAGCGCTCTGGCTTCGCGCAGCACCCGCTCCCGCAGCGTCCGGGCGGCTTCCGGGTCGTACTCGGCGAGACCGGCGTCCGGCGGTCGCACTTCCTTGATGGCCACGCTGCGGTGCAGCAGCAGGTCATGGGCGCGCCACACCGTGCCCATGCCACCGCCACCGAGTCTGGCCTGTAGTTCGAAGCGGCCGTCGACGACCCGTCTGCCGCTGTCCCCCTCACTCATGCCGAGGAGAATATCCTCCTCGCCCCGGCCGCCGCGGACGGGTCAGAGCGGCGTGGTTACGCTGCCGGGGCGATCGCTCCCACCGCCGGCCACGCGGAACGTACGCCGGTAGGCCGTGGGCGTGACACCGAGCGCCGCCTGCAGATGCTGGCGCATCGACTGGGCCGTGCCGAAGCCCGAGTCCCGGGCCACCTGGTCGATGGACAGGCCGCTGGACTCCAGCAGGTGCCGGGCATGTTCGACGCGCTGCTGGGTGAGCCACTGGCCGGGGCTGACGCCGACCTCCTCACGGAAGCGGCGGGTGAAGGTGCGTACGGACATGGCCTCCTGCTCGGCCATGTCCCGCAGCTGGATCGGCTCGTGGAGCCGGCCGAGCGCCCAGGCGCGGGCGGCGGTCGTGGTGGCCACCTGGGGGTCCGGCACCGGGCGGTGGATGTACTGGGCCTGACCGCCGTCGCGGTGGGGCGGTACGACCGTGCGGCGGGCGACCTCGTTGGCGACGGCGGTGCCGTGGTCGCGGCGGACCATGTGCAGGCACAGGTCGATCCCGGCTGCGACACCCGCGGAGGTCAGCACGTCGCCGTCGTCGATGAACAGGACGTCCGCGTCCACCTTGATCTGGGGGAACAGCCGCTGGAAGTGCTCGGCGTCGGCCCAGTGCGTGGTCGCGGGGCGGCCGTCGAGGTAGCCCCCGGCCGCGAGGACGTAGACGCCCGTGCAGATGGAGGCGAGCCGGGTGCCGGGGCGGATGTGCGCAAGCGCGGCCGCCAGTTCACCGGTCAGCGCTCCGTCCTCGAAGAGGGGTCCCAGTTCGTACGAGGCCGGGACGATGACCGTGTCGGCGTCGGCCAGGGCTTCCGGACCGTTCGGAACGTGGATGGTGAAGTCGGCGTCGGTCTCGACCGGGCCGGGCGGCCGGATCGAGCAGGTGATCACCTCGTACAGGTGCCGCCCCTCCGTGTCCATGGGGCGTCCGAAGATCCGGTGCGGGATTCCCAGCTCGAAGGGGAGCAGGCCGTCGAGGGCGAGGACGACGACGCGGTGCGGACGGAAGCCTGAGTCAGGATCGGCGGGCATGGCCCGATCATAGCGAACAACATCAATCGCGCCAGGCCCGCACACGCGGGAACGGCCGGAATGAATGGGGATTCAATCCCGACCAGCCGACGAATCATCCGATCGCAATTAATCATAATTTCGATGTTTGAAGGAAGGCGCAGCGGCAACTCGGAACGCACGCCCATAGAGACGTTGGGATGTGAAAACATGGCTCGCAACCAGAAGGCGAAGGCCAAGGCAGAGCAGGCCAAGGGAAAGGTCGAGGAGACCGCCGGACGCGCCGTGGGCAACGAGAGCCTGGAGGCCAAGGGGCGCCTTGAGCAGGCTCGCGGCGACGCGCGTCAGGCCAAGGAGAAGACCAAGGACGTCTTCAAGCATTGAGCGGCATCGAAACGATGGGTGGCGGGGGGGTTGGTGTGACGGCAAAAAAACGCCCCCCCGGCGCACGTAGAAATAGACTCTGTTAAGAGGGGGGGGCCCACGCAGAAGATAGCACGAGT
>NZ_JBHYKH010000484.1:0-4321 GCF_042741275.1 Streptomyces sp. NPDC058964 | reverse complement strand
CTAAACAATTGGTGGGCGTGTCTTTTTGGTCCCAACAAAATCCCCCGAACCAATCGCCATGACATGAATAGAATCGAGTGACTCGGGGGGCCTCCACTCAGGAAGGACGCAATGGTGCGGCACACCCGACTGCCCGGTGAGTCCGCGGACTACCTCGCCGCTCGCGAGGAACTCCGTCTCGCCGAGATCGACCTCATGCGTCGACGTGAGAAGGTCGCGGCGCAGCGGCGGGCGCTCCCGGAGGGGCCGGTGGTGGACGACTACGTCTTCCTCGAAGGCCCGAGCGACCTCGACGCGGGTGACACACCCGTCCGCGAGGTCACGCTGAGCGGCCTGTTCACCGCTCCCGACCGGCCGCTGATCGTCTACCACCTCATGTACGGCAAGGGCCAGACCAGCCCCTGCCCGATGTGCACCCTCTGGATCGACGGCTACAACGGCGTCGCCCGGCACATCACGCGGAACGCCGACTTCGCCGTCGCCGCGGCCGCCGACCCGCCCGCCCTGCGGCAGCACGCGCGCGACCGCGGGTGGTCCGAGCTGCGCCTGCTCAGCTGTGGAGACAGTTCGTTCAAGTACGACCTCGGCAGTGAGGACGAGGACGGCGCGCAGGACTCCACGATCTCCGTGTTCACCCGGGACGGCGACGGCACGATCAGGCACTTCTACTCCGCCCACCCACGCATGGGCGAGGACATCGGCGAGCGCGGCATCGACCTCCTCACCCCCGTGTGGCACCTCCTCGACCTGACACCGGGTGGCCGGGGTGACTGGTACGCGGGGCTGGACTACTGAGACGGCCGCGGGAAATTCCACTGACAGCTCGCGGTGAGCAGCGTTAACATCGCCGCGATGACGACTCATTCTGTTGACAGATCGGGGGTCCCGTCCGCGCAAGGTGAGTGCTGATGCTCACTTCGATCGCGAACGGGGATTCCCGTCCTTCCTTCTGGCCGCGTGTGCGCGAGTTCGCCGTGCCGGCTTCCATGATCGAGCGTGCCACCGCCCGCCGTGACGTCGGCGACTGGGCGGGCGCGTGCGCCGCCGCGGGCGTCGATGTCGACCTCGCTCTGCGTTCCGTGGCAGATGCGCATGGCCGCGAACTGGCGGCCCAAGTCCGCACCGACCTGAGGCACTTGGCTCCGGATCTGCTGCGCTGGCACATGCCGAGGATCGCTCCCGACGGGCTGTTGCGCCCGGGGCTGACCGTCGCGCTGGCGCGGTACGACGCCAGGGGGCGCGACCGTCCGCGCCCCGTGCACCTCGTGGCCCGGACTCCCCCGGCCTGGGCGGATGCCGGTCAGCGCATCAGCCTCGCGGTGTGGGACGGTTCCCGCGCCGAGGCGAGCGCCCGCCGCCATCCGCATCCCCGTCCCAGCCGGCGGTTCCGCCTCGACCTGCATCGCCACCTGTGGGACGCGCGCAGCACCGACGAGCTGCGGACCCGGTCCGGAGCCGACCGGCCGCGCCCGGGCGGTCCTCCCGTCCTGGATGCGGAACTGCCGGTGACGTTGTCCCAAGGCCGTTGTGCCGTCGACCGGTGGGCCGACGAGGCGGGAATCCTGCTCCGCGCCGAGGGCCGGGCCGCCGGCGGTGCCGTCGCCGTCCGGCTGAGCGGCCGGCAGCGGCTGGCCTTGGAGCTGCTCCCGGAGGCGAGGGACGCGGGACCGCCGACGATGCGGATCGCGGCGGCGTCGGCACGTGACGTCGACTCGCTGCCGGTCCTGCCCGACGCGGCGATCTGGGTCCTGCCCGACCTCGAACTGATCCGCGCGGGTCTGATCGAGGCCGATCAGCTGCACCCGCTGGTCGCCGCGGCGCTGGTGCCGGACCGCACGCCCGGGCGTGCGCCCCGTGTTCCGGAGCCGCCGGGACGGCCGCGCGTCGTGGAGTGCCGGGGAGCCCGGCACCGGATCGGCCTGGTGGACGGGGTCCTCGCGCCCCTGGACCACGGCCCCGCCGAGGTCCGGCGGGAGGAACTGCTGGCCGCGCTGACCGGCACTCCACTGCCCTGCCTGCGGGCCATCGACGAGGCACACCGTCGCCCGGACTGCCTCACCGGCGTGCGCGAGCGCCTGGACCACGGTGACATCGCGGGTGCGTTGGCCGTCGTCGAGGGGCTGCTGGGACAGGACGCGGTACTGCGCGACGGGCCGCTGCGGGACGAACTGGAGGCGGCCGCCCAACGGCGGATCACCTACGGCCTGTTCAGGTCGGGCCTGACCGACCCCAACCCCGAGCACATCCGCCCGGACTGTCGCCGTCCCCGCGGCCGGCGCGCGCCCCCTCGCCACGCGACCTCCCGCTGAACCGGGGACCCACCGTCCCCGGCATCCACACGCCCCTTCTCGCACCCACAGGTGATCCAACATGCCCGCATGCGCTCCCCTCGCCACGCCCGACACGCCTTCCGACCTGACCTCCGTACCCCGACTCGACGTCGCCGAGAGCCTGTTGACTCTGCTGCGCGACACGACGACCGAGCCGCGAGCCGACACGCAGCTGGAGGCCCTGACCCTGGCCGTGGCCGCCGACCTGCCCGTGCTGCTCTGGGGCGAGCCAGGGATCGGCAAGACCGCCGCCCTGACTCAGCTCGCCGAGGCCCTGGACCTCCCGCTGACCACGGTGATCGCGAGTGTGCACGAGCCCTCCGACTTCTCGGGGCTGCCCGTCGTCGGGGACAACCCCGCCGAACACGGTGTCCCGATGGCCCCACCGGACTGGGCGGTGCGGCTGGTACGGGCCGGCCGCGGACTGCTGTTCCTGGACGAACTGTCCACCGCGCCCCCTGCCGTTCAGGCCGCACTGCTGCGCCTGGTGCTGGAGCGCCGGATCGGCACCCTGCGACTGCCGCCCGGCGTCAGGATCGTGGCCGCCGCCAACCCGCGGTCCTCGGCGGCCGACGGCTGGGAGCTGAGCCCGCCGCTGGCCAACCGGTTCGTACACCTCCAGTGGACCCACGACCACGAGGTCGTCGTACGCGGCCTCGCCGGCATCTGGCCCCGGGCGACACTGCCCGGGCTCGACCCCGGAAAGCTGCCCGAGGCCGTGGATTTCGCGCGGCGCGCCGTGTGCGGACTCCTCTCCGCGCGCCCCGGGCTGGTGCACCGGCTGCCCAGCGGTGAGACACGCCGGGGCGGCCCCTGGCCGTCCCCCCGCAGCTGGGACATGACCCTGTCCCTGATCGCCTTCGCGACCGCGGCAGGCTCCTCCCGCGAAGTGCTGTCCTTGCTGGTCAGGGGCACCGTGGGCGACGGTCCGGGGCTGGAGCTGCTGGCCTGCCTGGACCGGATGGACCTCCCGGACCCCGAAGTGCTGCTCGCCAACCCCGCCGGTGCCGACCTGCCCACGCGCGGAGACCTGCGCCAGGCCGTGCTCGACGGGGTGGTCGAGGCGGTACGCAAGCGCCCGGACAGGTCCCGCTGGGACGCGGCATGGGCGCTGCTGGTCCGGGCGGTGGAGAGCGGCGCCCCGGACCTGGTGGTCGTCCCCGCGACCACACTCGCCTCGCTGCGCCGCGAGGACTGGGACGTCCCCGCGTCGATCGAGAAGCTGGCCGGTGTGGTGACGCTGTCCCGGCGGGCGGACCGCGCCACGGTCCGGGCCGCGGCGGTCACCGCGAAGAGGGGCCGATGAGCGCGCGCGCACCGGGGACCCTGGATCTCGACAAGCTGTTCACCGCCCGGCTGCACGCCGCCCGGGTGCGGCCCTACCTGGCGACGGCCCTGTTCGCCCTGCACACAGTCGAGTCACGGCGGGTTCCGACGATGGCCGTGGACCGGTACTGGCGGTGCTACGTCTCGCCGGTGTTCGTGGACCGGACACCCGTGGAGGAACTGGCCGGGGTGTGGGTGCACGAGGTGTCACACCTGCTGCGCGACCACCACGGGCGCGGAGACAGGGTCGCGCGGGAGCACGGGCTGACCGGCCCGGCGGAACGGCTGCGGATGAACATCGCCGCCGACTGCGAGATCAACGACGACGTGTACGGTGACGGGCTGGTCCGGCCCGAGGGCGCCGTGGAACCGGGGCCGCTGGGCCTTCCCGGCGGATGGCTCATGGAGGACTACCTGCGCAAGCTCCGGATCGATCCCCGTTCCCTGGGCGCCGCCTGGCTGGACTGCGGAAGCGGCGCCGACGGACTGGAACGGGAGTGGGAGCTGGGCGCGGAGGGCGCGCACGGCCTGAGCCCGCTGGAACGGGACGCGGTGCGCTTCCGGGTGGCGGGGGGGCTCCACCGCCGCGCGGGCGGCCGCCCCCGCGCGGGGGGGGCGGGGGGCCGGGTGGCGTTGCCTCCCGCGCGCGCGGGGCGGGGGGTTGT
>NZ_JBHYKH010000483.1:0-6926 GCF_042741275.1 Streptomyces sp. NPDC058964 | reverse complement strand
CTACCAACAGGGGCTGCTCAAGGGATACGAGGAGCGGGCCTACCGGGCGCTGAAGCGGAACGCCGACGGGGTGCCGCCCGCGGACTCGCCGGCCGTGGGCAGGGAGGCCAACAGGGAGTACGTCGCCGAGGGGTTCGCGCCGTACATCAAGGGCCGCCCGCACATGAAGCCCGGTGACTCGGACTACGACCACGGGGCCTCGGCCACCTTGGAGTACGCCCTCTCCGACGCGATGCTCGCGCAGATGGCGCGCGATCTCGGCCATCGGGCGGACGCCGAACGCTATGCCGCCCGCGCGCAGAACTACCGCACCGTCTTCGACCCCTCCACGGGCTTCTTCCGCGCCCGCGACGCGGCCGGCGCCTTCACCGGCCCCGCCGACCCGGCGCAGAGCGAGGGCTTCCACGAGGGCACGTCCTGGCAGTACCAGTGGCTCGTGCCGCAGGACCTGTCCGGCATGGTCGGCCTGATCGGCGGCGAGCAGTCGGCCAACCAGCGGCTCGACTCCTTCTTCGCGTACGACCGGCTTCTGCTGGACCCGGCGAAGACCGCGCGCGAGGTGTGGGTCAACGGACCGTACGACTACTACAACGCGGACAAGTACAACCCGCAGAACGAGCCCGACCTCATCGCCCCGTACACCTACCTGTCGACCGGTCAGCCCTGGAAGACGACCGACGTGGTGCACGCCGCGCTGACCCTCTTCACGGACGCTCCGACCGGCATGACCGGCAACGACGACCTCGGCACCATGTCCGCCTGGAACGTGCTGTCGTCCATCGGCCTCTTCCCGGTCCAGCCGGGCTACGACACCTGGGGGCTGTCCACGCCCGTCTTCGACCGGGTCGACCTCGAACTGGACCGCCGCTACTACCCACGCGGCGCCCTGACGATCAACGCGCCGGGCACCTCCGCCACCGACCGCTACATCCAGTCGGCCCGCACGGACGGCAAGCCGTACGACCGCACCTATCTGACGACCGACGGCCTGCGCTCCGTGCGGTCGCTCGGCTTCACACTCGGCCCGCGCCCGTCGGAGTGGGGCACGTCACCACAGGCGGCGCCGCCCGCACTGAAGTGAGCGCTCGTGCCCCTGAGTCCCGCCCCTCCACGTGGGGGCGGGACTCGGCGTTCCCCATAACAACCCCTTGCGGGACGGACAACAATTCCTTATGGAATCGAAGCGGCATGTGACCACCGTCTCCGTTTCACCGGGAACCGAAATGGGCGACGCCACGTCCGCACCCCGAAGCCCTTTACCTGCAGACCGAGTTGGTGCAACCGCGTCCCGAATGGTGAGATACGCTGGCATCACAGCGGTTGATGAATAGGCCCTCCCCACCGCTGGATCGGGCCACATCCGCCGTACTCCCGTCGCGCCTTTTCGCATGCCGACGGTTCACGCCTTCAAGCAGGAATTGATGCCCGTTCAACCATTGGCGGAGCTCGTACGCTTCGCACGCCACAACTCGGCCTTCTACCAGCACCTCTACTCGCATCTCCCCGACCGTGTGGTGCATCTCACGGACCTCCCGATAGTGCCTCAGGCGGATTTCTGGCGTGCCAACTCACCCCGTGACAACAGGCTGCTGACGGCTCCGCTGGACGAGGCGGTCGTATTCCGCAGCGGCGGCACCACGGGGGCTCCCAAGTTCTCCTTCTACACCCGCACGGAATGGCGGGAATTCACCGCCGCATTCGGTGCCGGACTCGTGAACGCCGGCCTTCGAGCGGGCCACCGGGTGGCCGACCTGTTCTACGCGGGTGACCTTTACGCGAGCTTCAGCTTCATCCTCGACTCACTGCACCGCTCCCCCGTCGCCAACGTGCGGCTGCCCCTCGGCGGCGCGGCACCCTGGGAATCCACCGTGGCCGCCCTGGAGGAGTTCCGGGTTCAGGTGGTCGCCGCCACGCCGACCACACTGTGCTCGCTGGCCGAACGCCTCACCGCCGCCGGCCTGACCCTGCCCGAGGTGGAACTGCTCTTCTTCGGCGGGGAATGTCTCTTCGGCGACCAGTTGCCGCTGCTCGGGGCCGCGTTCCCGAACGCCGAACCCCGCTCGCTCGGCTACGCGAGTGTGGACGCGGGCCTGCTCGGCGAGGCCATTCCCGGTGGCGACCCCCGGATCCATCGCGCCTTCACCCCGCACACCATTGTCGAGATCGTCGACGAGGACACCGCGCTGCCCATCGAAGAAGCCGGGCTGCCGGGCCGGCTCGTCGTCACCGATCTGCGCCGGCGACTGATGCCCGTGCTCCGCTATCCAGCCGGCGACCGGGCGGAGTGGGTGGACCCGGACGCCGGAGTCTTCCGCATCCTCGGCCGTGCCGAGGAGGGAGTCCGGGTCGGCCCGGTCTCCCTCTACACCGAGGACGTCCACCACATCGTGCGCGCCGCCGACGCCGACGGCGAGGTGACCGGTGTGCAGCTAGTGGTACGCCGCCACGGCGGCCGGGACGGTCTGGTACTGCGACTCGCGACCGGCGAACCCACGGACAGAACCAGCGCGTTGGGAGATGCCGTCGCCGCGGCCGTCCTCGCCCAGCGCCCCGCCTACAGGGATGCGGCCGTGGCGGGTCACGTCGGTCCGCTCACCGTCGAATGGGTGCGGCACCGTGATCTCGCCGTCAACTCCCGTTCCGGCAAGCTGGTGCGCGTCGTCGACGAACGGCCGTGCTCATGAACACGACCGAGTCACGCGGCCGCCGTCTGCCGCTCGTACTGCGCAACCCGTCCTTCGGCAGGGTCTGGACCGCTCAGCTCCTCACCCAGGCCGCCGGCCGGATGTTCCAGGTCGGAGCGGTCTGGTGGCTCATCGGCTTCGCCGCCGACGGCGGCCAACGAGGCCTGGAGGCAGGGCTGTTCCTCACGGTGAGCACGCTTCCCGCCATCGCGCTCGCCCCCGTCGTCGCCCGTGTCGTCGCCCGTTACCCGCACCGTACTGTGCTGGCCGGCGCGGCGGGTGTCGCGGGCACCGTCGCCGTGCCCACCGCGCTCGCGGCACACGCCGGGGAACCGCCCATGGCCGCGGTGTACGCCGTGGGGCTGGCGCTGGCCTCCTGTCAGGCGCTGTTCGACCCTTGTCTGACCACATCGGTGCCCGAACTGGTCGAGGACGCCGACATCGAGGCGGCCACCGGATTCGAGCTGTCCACCCAGTCGGTGGCCGGGCTCGGCGGTGGTCTGCTGGGACCGCTCGCGGTCGACGCGGGTGGGCTCGCGACAGTCGTGGCCACCTGCGGCTCTGCCTATCTGCTCGCCGCGGTGCTGGTCCTGTCGGCCCGGTTCGCGGACAGCGGGCCCGACGAGGCGCGGGTCTCCGACGCGACGCACCGCACGGCACCGGCGCGCCGGACGCTGCGCGAGGTCCTGGCCGGTCTCCCGTTCATCCGCCGTGTGCTGGTCTGCTTCGCCGCCGCCAACCTGTTCACGACCGCCGTCTACGTCGTCATGCCCCTCTATGCGCGCGGGGTACTGCACTCCACCGGCTCGACCGTCGCCGCACTCGAGGCCGCGCTCGGCGCCGGCACGCTCGTCGGGTCCTTCACCGGGGCCCGTGTCCCCGGACGGCCGACCACCGTCGGCAGCGTCTGCCTGGCCGTGATGGCCATGGCACTCGGCCTGCCGGGCCTGGTCGCCGCGCATGTGGTGGCCCTGGTCTCGATGGCCGTCGCCGGCTGGTGCGTCGGCGTGATCGGTGTCCGGTTCGTCGCACTGTTCCAGCGGCTCGTCCCCGCGGCCGACAAGCCGGGCTTCTTCGCCGTCATGCAGGCGCTGCTCGGCGCCACGTTCCCCGTCTCCTCTCTGGTCTTCGGCACGCTCGGCGACCATCTGACGGCTCGTACCCTCTGCCTCGCGCAGGCCGCCGGTCTGCTCCCCGTCGCGGCAGTTCTGTGGTGGCTCGGCAGCAGGACGGAACCCTGCGGACGGCGGACATCCGCCGGCTCCACGGCAGCGCGGCCGGCCCCGGCGGGCGAGGCGTCATGAGCGCGGTCATCGCCCCCGCCACGGTCCAGGACATCGCGGAACTGCGGCAGCTGTACTTCGACGTGTACGGGCACGGCTACCCGGTACCGCTCGGCAGCGATCCGGCCGTGATGCGCCGGCTGCTCACCGACGGCACCGCGCACTGGCTCACCGCCCGCACCTGCGGCGGGGACATCGTCGGGTCGGCCGTCGTGCAGACCGATCCGGGCAGCCGGGTCGGCAAGCTGGTCGGGCTCGCCGTACACCCCGGCCACCGGGGCGGCGGACTGGCCTCACGGCTGACGGGGGCGGTCTGCGACGCGGCGTTCGCCACCGGCCTGCTCGACTCGGTGTTCGCCACCGTGCGCGTCGTCACCGAAGGCCCTCAGCACGTCGTCGTGCGCAACGGATTCCGGCCACTGGGGCTGCTGCCCAACGCGGTCGAGGTCGAGGGGTGCGAGAGTCTCGCGCTCTTCGCCCGGTACGCCGACGGCGTGCTGGAGCGACGCGCCCCCGTGGAGCGCGTACCCGAACGTCTGGCCGGGCTGTTGGCTGCCGTGTCGACCGGCGTCGGCATCGACATCGGCATCGGCATCGGCATCGGCCGCACCGGCCCCGGCCGCGTTCCCCCGCGGGGCGGGTCGCGTACCGCCGCCGGTTCCGGGCCGATCGAAGTGATCGCCGCCCCGGCGTTCGTACGCCGCCGCTTCCTGGAACGCTTCCCCCACCCCGACGACCGCTTCTTTCCCCTGCACACCCCCAACACGGTCCTGGTCGCCGCCGACGGCGCGTTCGAGGCGTACGCCGATCTCGACCCGGTGGCGGGCAGTTGCGCCCTGGTCGCCGTCCATCCGCGCGCGGCCGCCCTGACCGGCGCGCTGGAGGCACTGACGACGGCGGTCACCCAGGCCGGCGCCGACTACGCCGAAACCCTGCTGCCCCTGGCCGACACCGAGGCCCTGGAGATCTTCCTCGCCTCGGGATTCGTGCCGAGCGCGGTCTACCCGGCGATGCGCCGCGTCCGGGACCGCCTCCACGACTACGTGGTGCTCTCCCGCACCAGCCGTCAGATCGACTTCCGGACGGTGGCCGCAAGCCCGCTGCTCCAGCCCTACCTCAGCGCCTATCTCAGCGCCTGGGCCTCCACCTATCTGCCCCTTCACGAGGTGTCCCGATGAACCCCCATCTCGCTCCCGCCGAGGTACCCGACCCGGCGGCGCTCGGCCAGGTGCAGCGGCTGTGCGACCTGACCGAACCGTACGCCGCAGGCCCGCACGCCGACGAACTGTTCGCCGCCGCCATGGCCGAGTCCAACTCCTGGCACGCCGGGCGTTCCCCGTTCTTCGCCGCCCTCCTCCAGGACCCGCCGGAGCCGCCCGCGCCCACCGTCGGACCCGGGGTGCGCACGCCGCTGGTGCCCGCCGCCTTCTTCAAGCGCCACGAGGTGCTCTCCGTCCCCCGTGAGGATGTGTTCCTGCGGCTGACCTCTTCGGGCACCACGGGCCAGAAGTCCCAGATGTTCTTCGACCGGTGGACGATCCGTTCGGCACAGCGCATGGTGGCCCGGATCTTCGATCACTACGGCTGGATCACCCCCGGCCAGCCGGTCAACTACCTGCTCTACAGCTACGAGCCCGCACCGTCGCTGGAGCTGGGCACATCGTTCACCGACAACTACCTGTGCGACTTCGCCCCCGCACGGCACACCACGCACGCGCTGCGCCATACCGGATCGGACCACGAGTTCGACGTGCACGGCTGCATCGCGGCGCTCCAGCGCTACGCCGAGGACGACATCCCCGTCCGCATCCTCGGATTCCCGGCCTTCCTCCACTTCACCCTGGAGCGGATGAGGGCGATGGGACTGCCGCCGCTGCGGCTGCCCGAGGGATCACTGGTGGTCCTCGGCGGCGGCTGGAAGGGCCACGCGGACCGCCGGATCGGCAAGGAAGACTTCCGCGCCGAAGTCACCGAACTCCTCGGTGTCCCCGGCCCGCGCATCCGCGACACCTTCGGTTCCGTCGAGCACTGCGTGCCGTACGTCGAGTGCGCACACCACCGTCTGCACGTACCCGTGTGGTCCCGCGCCGCGGTCCGCGACCCGGCCACGCTGCGCCCCCTGCCGTACGGCGAAACCGGTTTTCTGCACCTGGTCAGCCCGTACATCACCTCGGTCCCGGCGCACAGCGTCGTGATGGGCGACTTCGCCTCGCTGCATCCGGGCGAGGAATGCCCCTGCCCGCTTTCCACCGACTGGTTCACCGTGCAAGGCCGCGCCGGAGTGAGCCGCAACCGAAGTTGCGCGGTCGCCGCCGCCGAACTGATGAAGGGAATGTCGTGAGCACCACCTCCGTACTCCACCTCTGGCAGGGCGAGTTCGTCGACGACGCCGAGGCCGCCAGGCGGCTGGCCGGCCTGGCGGAGTCGACCGGGCGCGTCCTGGCGCGCCCCTTGCCCACCGAGGTCGTGCTCGGTGCCTGCGCCGCGGCCGCCGAAGACCTGGGAGACCCGGGCTCCGCCCTGTACCGCCGGCTGGCCGGGCAACTGCCCGCCGACGAGGTCGCGGCCACCCTCGCCGAACTGGCGACCGCCCTCTCCCGGCAGGCGCTGGAACGCAAACTGCGCCGGGAGCTGGGCGGCCTGCGCCCGGAACGGCTGACCCGGCCGGACGCCCGTGAGACGGTCTACGAATCCTGGGCACCCGTCGGCCTGCTCGTACACATCGCCCCCGGCAACGCCACCTCCGTGGCCCCGCTGAGCGTCGTCGAGGGCCTGCTGGCCGGAAACCTCAACGTCCTCAAGACGAGCGCCGCCGACACGGCCCTCGCCCTCGACCTGCTGGCCGCGATCGGCGCCGCCGATCCGACCGGGCTGATCGCCGAACGCGTCAGCGCTCAGCGCTGCCCCTCGTCGCGCGGGGAGTGGCGCGCCCCGAGGTGGGACGGGGCCCACGCGAAAG
>NZ_JBHYKH010000482.1:1855-6939 GCF_042741275.1 Streptomyces sp. NPDC058964 | reverse complement strand
GGTGGGGCTGTGGAGCGTGTGTAGACAACACCCGTGTTATCCCCCCCCGCGCGGAGCCCGCGGTCCGGGGGCGACGCGGGGTCCAGATTGAGGTCCTCGGGCCGCAGTCCGTAGCGGTCGCGCAGCTCGGCCATGCGGTCCTCCAGGAGCATCAGGGTGAGCCCGATCCGCTCCTCCTGCTCCTCGCTCAGCTCGCCCGTGTCGAAGCGGCGCAGTGCCTGCCGTTCCATCAGCTGACGGAGCAGCTCCACCACGGTGAGGACGAGCTTCACGAGGTCGCGCTCGACCGTGTCCGGCTCCAGGTCCAGCCTCTTGCGGCGCTCGGTCACGACGTCACCTCCGGCCACGGGGCGGGCACCTGCTCGCTCACCGAGCTGATCAGCGCGTTGAGGTCGATCCGGACGAGGTCCACGTCGGCGATGCGCAGCGTGATGTCCCCGGTGATGACGACGCCCCCGGCGAGCAGCCGGTCGAGCAGGTCCACCAGGGCGACCTCACGGCGTACGACGGCGGTCACCGTTCCTCCTCCGGCCGGTCCGACGGATCACCCGTGAACGAGTAGGCCGCCCAGGGGCCGGTGAGTTCCACCCGTATTCCGGGTGCTTCGTCCTTCGTACGGTCGACCAGTTCCACGAATTCCTCGGACTGCGTGCGCGGCACGAGATAGGCCCCGTTGAGGAGATTGTCTCCCCGGACACCGGAAAGTGTCGAGTTCTGCGGGGCGTGCAGCCGGGATTCCTCCGCGTACCGGGAAAGCGTTTCATGCAGCCGGCTCGCGAATTCCCCGGCTTTTTGGAGCCTGTCCTCCTGGGATCGTGTGCGCAGCCGGCGCTGCCGCAGATAGTCCCGGCCGCTGACGGCCTGCCGGGCAGGCCGCTCGGCGGGCTCCTCGGGCGGCTCCGGCTCCAGATACACCTTGACACCCCACTCCACCCGGCCCTCCAGCCGGTCGAGGGTGCG
The DNA here is from genome assembly GCF_042741275.1 of Streptomyces sp. NPDC058964. Taxonomy (NCBI): domain Bacteria; kingdom Bacillati; phylum Actinomycetota; class Actinomycetes; order Kitasatosporales; family Streptomycetaceae; genus Streptomyces; species Streptomyces sp. NPDC058964. The sequence goes on along the minus strand of NZ_JBHYKH010000482.1, from coordinate 5,979 downwards.
CCGGAAGTCGTCCTCGCGCGCCTCCATCATCACGCGTACGCCGCTGTCGTCGCGGAAGACGGTGGCCAGCCGGAGCGGCAGTGGCGTGGTGACGGTGGTGAGCGCGTCGATGACGCCCTGGTGGGCGCGAGCGGTCGCGGTCAGCCAGTCCAGGTCCTCCAGATGGGCGCGGAGCGGCTTCTCGGCGAAGTCCCGCTCCGGGACCGTGCTGACGACCGCGATCAGGTCGTGGTGCCTCAACAGGCCCGGCGGGGCGCCTGCCACTCCTGTCAGCTGGGACTGCAGGGCCGCGTCGAAGGGGCGGCAGACCGCGTAGACGTACCGCAGACCGGCCATCCCGCTCATGAGGCCTCCTCCTGCCCGCGGCCGGGCTCCAGCTGGGCCAGTCGCTCGCGCAACTCGACGTTCTCCTGGACGAGTTCGTCGCGGCGGGCGCGCGACGACAGGGCCGGGTCGCTCTCCCACCAGTCGATGCCCATCTCCTTCGCCTTGTCGACGGAGGCGATGACGAGCCGCAACTTGATGGTGAGCAGTTCGATGTCGAGCAGATTGATCCGGATGTCGCCGGCGATGACGATGCCCTTGTCGAGCACGCGCTCCAGGATGTCGGCCAGGTTGGCGCCGCCGCCCTGGCCGTACGGCTCCGGGAGCCGGGCGGACGTCGTCATCGACGGCTCCCGCTCTCGGCGTACTCGTCCTCGGACTCCTCTTCGGGTTCTTCTTCGGCCTCGTCCTCGTCGTACTCGTCCTCGTACTCGGGTTCGTCTTCGTCCTCCGCCTCGTCCTCGTCCTCCGCTTCCTCCTCGTCCTCCGCCTGGTCCTCGTTCTCGGATTCGTACTCCTCCGGCTCCTCGTCGCCCTCGGCCTCGTACTCCTCCGCCTCGTCCTCCGGTTGCTGCTCCTCTTCGGCCCCTTCCTCCTCTTCGGCCCCTTCCTCCTCTTCGGCCCCTTCCTCCTCCTCGGCGACCGCGTCCTCGTGGCTGCGTACCACCTCGCCGTCGCGGATCTCACCGCGCCAGCCGTCCTCGGCCTCACCCTTGAGGGTGATGAAGCGGGCGAAGTTCTTGAGGTCGAGCCTGGCCCTGCGGCCCTGCGCCCGCCAGATGTTGCCGGTCTTCTCGAACAGTCCGCTGGGGTAGTACTCCATGACCAGCAGGACCCGGGTGAGGTTCTCCTCCAGCTCGTGGAAGGAGACGACGCCCTTCGTGGTGCCCTTGGCGCCCTCCGACGTCCACTGGATGCGGTAGTCGGGGATCTGTTCGGTGGTGCGCGCCTTCCAGCTGCGGTTGGACCAGAAGATCTTGAGCTGCCAGTCGGAGTTCGTGTCGTCGGCGCGGCTCGCGCTCTTCACGCCCTTCGCGAAGTTGCTGAAGTCCTGGTACTGGGTCCACTGGTCGTAGGCGGTGCGCACCGGCACGCCGACGTCGATGTACTCGATGATGACCGTCGGTTTGTGACCCGCGCGGCCTTTGCGCTTGCCCTTGCCGCCACCGAGGTTCTTCAGGGCGCCGACCACGCTGTCCTTCGCGTGCGAGGCACCGAGCTCCACAGCGGAGCGCAGCGGGCCCTTGCCCTCGGCGAACTTGCGGCCGGCGTCGAGGGCGAGCTTGCCGAAGCCGGGGCTGTTGCCCTCCGCGATGTCGTTGAGCTTGCCGGTGGTCTCGCCCAGCTTGCGGCCGACGCCGACCAGCATGCGCTGGGCCTGAGCGCCGAGGTATTCCTGCACCTCGGCCTTCAGCCGGTCGGCCGCCTCGCTCTCCGCCAGCCGGCCGAGCGGGCCGTCCTTGGCCTTGCCGTTCGCGGACCGCGATCCGAGGGTCTCCGTCATGACTCGCCGCCTTCCTTCGGAAGCCGGGCCCGGGCGCCCCGTGCCGCGCTCCCGCCCGAGGACGTCTTCTTCCTGTCCGCCGTCTTCTTCCTGTCCGTCGTCTCCTTCGCGGCCGCGTTCTTAGCGGGGGCCTTCTGGGCGGCCCGCTTCGCCGGTGCCTTCTTCGCCGCCCGCTTTGCGGCGGCGGTGTCCCTGCCGGGGGCCTTCCTGGCCGCCGTCCGCGCCGTCTCCTTCCCGGACGTCCGGGATCCGGCACCGTCGCCCTCGGCGGCTTCGCCGGTCTCTTCCCTGCCCTCGGCCTCTTCAGCGGTCTCTTCCTCGCCCTCACCGCTCTCGGATTCCTCCGAGCCCTTCTCCGGGCCGGTGTCTCCGAGCCCCTCGAGCTGATCGCGCACCTCGGAGGTGCGTCCGTGCAGACGGTCGGCCAGGGCCTCCATCTGCCGCTCGACCATGGCGCCCGAGGCGGCCTTGCCGACGCCCCGAAGGTCATCGCGCAGCTGCTCCCCGATCTCCTTGAACTGCGGGTTGTCCTGCAGCTGCTTGGACACCAGGTCGGTGACCATCCGCGGGCTCAGGTGCAGCCGCTTCCCGGCCACCACCGAGCCGAGCGCGAGTGCCATCTTCATCTTCTTCGTCCGTCCGAGGACGTATCCGGCCCCTAGGGCGAGGCCCAGCCCGATGCGATTCATGCGAATGTCCCCTTGTCGGTGCCCGCGCCACGGCGCAGGGCGATCTCCAGCCGGTCGAGGAGCTCGTCCTCAAGCCGGTCGAACTCCTCCTCGTCGATCTCGCCCGCCTCCAACCGCTGTTCGAGTGCGGCGAGTTCGGCCCGGACCGTGGCGGGGTCGTAGTACACCCGCTCCGCCTCGTCCACCACCTGCCGGATCACCCACCCGGTACCGCGCACGGGCGCGAAGGGCAGCAGCAGCACCTCTGAGATCAGTCCCATGGAACTACCCCGATCCCGTCTCCGCGCCGTCGCCGGCCGTCGTGGTGCCCGCCGGCTGGGACGGGCCCGGCTCGACGAAGCTGTACGGCGGCAGCGGCCCGTTGGCGCGCACGTCGAGGTGCGGATGGGAGTCGCGGAACCGCTGGACGGCCGCCAGGAACTTCTCGGCGGAATCCCGGTCCACCAGGAGCGACACATTGGCCAGCCAGCCGGTGGACTCGGGGCCGGCGCTCATGGTGTACCCCTCCGTCTCCAGGGCCTGCCGCAGGTCCGCCGCGTCCTGGACCTCCTGCGCCTGCACCGCGGCCGCGACCATCTCGCCGAGCTGCAGCCGCTGCTCGTAGCTGCCGCCGCCCGCCTGCCGGTTGGACTCGGCCAGGGCGCGCAACTCCGGGTTCTCGGACATCACGCGGTGCAACACGGCGTCTTCGATGTGCGTGGCCTTGATGTTGTACTCGACCTTCCCGTCCAGGGCCCGCAGGCGTTCCGCGTAGTGGTCGGCGCGCTCGGCGAGCACACTGGTGACGCTGTCGTCGTCGGGGGCGACGCTGCCGAACCGCATGGGCAGCACGCAGGCGGCCGCGCCGGTCTCGGCGAGCACGTTCTGGTGGGCGAGCAGCTCCTTGCGTTTGGGGCGCAGCCCTTCGGGGGCGTCGCTGACGACGGCGGCCAGCTCGCCCTCCCGCAGGATGCGCACCGGCCGCGGTGGGTCGCCGACGCCGCCCATGCCCTCGGGGAGGGAAGGGTGCGTGCCGGCCGTGATGCCGTAGACGTAGGTGCTCACTCCTGCTCCTCCTTCCTGCGTGCGGTGGTCTTGCGGGGCCTCGGCCGACGTTCGGTCTCACCGGTGGAGCCTTCGTCACGCGCCTGCTTGAAGGCGTCGGAGATGGTCTCGGCGGCACCGGACAGCGCGCCCTTGGACTTGCCGCGCGCGCCGGACTCGGTGATCTCGCCGACCAGGTCGGGCAGGCCGGGGCTCTTGCGGGGGCCGGCCTCGAGGTCGAGCCTGTTGCACGCCTCGGCGAAGCGCAGGTAGGTGTCGACGCTGGCCACGACGACCCGTACGTCGATCTTCAGGATCTCGATACCGACCAGGGAGACCCGCACGAACGCGTCGATGACGAGTCCTCGGTCGAGGATGAGTTCCAGTACGTCGTAGAGGCTGCTGCCGCCTCCACCGCCGGTCTGCTGTGCCGGGACAACTGTCATGCCGGCCGATCCTCCTCGTGCTGGGAAATGTTGGTCGCGGGGGGGCGGGGGCGCCGGCCGCCCGCCGGGGTGGGGGGGGGGCGCCCCCCCCGAGACGGGGGGGCGTTGAGTGTGCGGGGGGGTTGGGGGCCGGGTGGT